>JBKPEN010000100.1:0-2491 GCA_046728425.1 Thermoproteota archaeon | reverse complement strand
AATGCAAGGCTGTTAACGGAAAGCGTATCCGTATTAAAAAGATGTGTTCCGACCCACACTGCTCCAGTGACAAGGACTGAGTATGCATTTCCAAATATGTAGAATGGGATGCCAAAGAATATCGTCTCTTCCAATGGCCCTGCGGCGAGTACTGACAATAGTGATCTTGGGATGCTTGGCTGCTCATAATCTGGAAGAGCCCGCTCAATAAGAGGTGTTACTGTAAGAAGCAGAAGAATGCCGATCCCGTGGTAAAACAACAACATCTTTGTGAGGTAGCTTACTGAAGTGCGCCTGTATTTGGACAGCCATGACCTAGGATGAAAGTCAGCCTTTTCTTCAGTAAATCTCTCTACCAACGTGCATAGCATGACTGTTTCATTAAAGAAGTTTCTGGCTTACTACTGCTTTATTCGATCTCTTCCAATGTTGATGTATATGCCGTATAGTATACCGTTAGATCAGCCTGCTAGCCTTTGACGATAAGCTAAGCGATTTTTGCACACAGGAACACAATCAACGAAAAGCTATAGCAAACTCAGTATGTGCTCCAGAACCATTATATCCTCATTGCAAAGCGTGACAATCCTCCCAACATTTTTCGCAATACATCTTTGAAATAAAATCCAATATACTACTACTATCCTATGATAGGACTAACTGGTCAGCGAGCTGCCTTTTTTCTAGGATTGCAACATTAATAAAAGAAATTCGATATAAGTTTCCCTAATAGACCAGGTTTGTATATTATTAGTTGTTGACTATCTTGCTCATCTTATCCTTCAGCATTGCATTTACCTTTTGACCGTTGGCCTTGCCCCTGTATTCTGCCATCGCCCTTCCCATCAGTGTACTTAACGCATTCACGCCTTTTTCTTTGATCATTGCCATGTTGTTTCTTATTATCCTGTCAAGTCCTTTGCTCAGCTCTTCGTCACTTATTGAAATCGCTCCTACAGCCTCAATGGCTGCATTCACGATCTTCGCTTCCATATCTTCCCCTACATTTACATTTATCTGTTTATTGACAATCTTCACTATGTTCGGCTCATTTTTCATCAGCTTTTCAAATATCAACACAACTGATTCTTTTGTTATGGAGCCTCTGTCAAGCCTTGTAAAGACCTCTTTTATCACCTGATCTGTCAAGACGGAAGCATCTAATCCTTGCCTTTGCAACCTTGTGAGATCTTCTGTCAACTTAGACGCGATAAATGTAGGCTGCACCTTAGTTATGCTTGCGATCTCCTCAAACACATCGAGATATTCAGAGTCAAAGATCTCACTTGCCAACTTCCTGTTCAGATTGTATTTCTCGGCAAGAGAGTCTACAATTTCGTCCCATTGTCTTGGAGGCTTGTCTGCAAGTGACACAAGCGTCGAGTCAGTGATCGCAATAGCGAGTATGTCTGTCTCGGGATACATCCTTGCTACACCCGGTCTTGGCCTCAAGAATACAGTATTGCCCTCAGGGGTTGCTGCGCGGGTTTCAGCAGGGACACCATCTACTGAAGCCTTAAGGCGCTGAATTATTGCGTCAGAAGCGAACCTGACTTTGTCATTTGGACCTCCTAAGATAACGAAAGCGTCACTGTCATTCATTTGTAGCCTTTGTTTGACCGCTGCAACTTCTTCCTCTGTTATTCCATAATTTGGAAGCTCATCAGAATGGAATATACCATCTATATCATAAAACTTCACTAGCTTGCCCAGCTCCCTTCCAAGTCTAACGTCCTTGTAAGGCTCAAAGCCAATCATGCCTGCAAACCCTGGCGCCTTTATCGCTATGATTACCCCTCCACCTTCAAGGATCTTTTTAACAATTCTTGAAGATGCTGTGTTGCCGAGAACATCAGAAACATCTTCAATTCTATCGCCTACTTTTTTAATGTCAACATTCCTTTCTTTTAATTTCTGCGCGATTACTATTAAGCCGTGTTGTCGACGTATCTCATACTCAATTACTTTTACTAGCTGATCTAGTTGCTGTACGCCCTTGACCTCCACCACGGCACCGTTCTGCATCGAGATGTTAATGTCTTGCCTGATGCTACCAAGCCCTCGTGCAACACGCTTGCTTGCTCTAAGGAGCCTGCCCAACGTGAGGGCAACCTGCATGATTTCGCTAGGCCTGCCCGTCACCGGTTCAAGCGCAATTTCCACAAGTGGCACGCCCAGTCTGTCAAGGCCGAACTTGCGCACTCCCTTTTCATCGCCTATTAATTTAGCTGCGTCTTCTTCAAGACAGATGCTCTGATCTCCTACTCGCTTGCCTGCAATGTCGATGTACCCGCCTGATGCAACGAGCATCGTGCGCTGAAAACCCGTAGTATTTGAGCCATCTATTACTATCTTGCGCATGACATGAATTTCATCCATAACCTTAGAATGCAATGCAAGAGAAAATATCAGTGCAATTTTAAGGGCCTCTTTGCCTGTCTCTTATACACATCTCCGAGCCCACGAGACCCTGCGGAACATCTCGTATGCC
>JBKPEN010000138.1:0-1997 GCA_046728425.1 Thermoproteota archaeon | reverse complement strand
CCCAATAGAGGATATACGGTACCTATGGATTCACCCGCTCCTATTGATTTGCGGCCATCAGTAAAGGGCTCACAGTTTTCAGGTGGGGTTAGCCTTACGGGCCGCCCTACCTTTTTTATTACTTCGCAATCGTACTTATTCAAAAATTCATATAGAAAGTGGTTGTGGCTTTTTAAGAAATCGCCTGCACCTATGTGTGCTAGGCCATTGCCAAGGGGAAAATACCAAAAGTAACCGGACATAGAGGGAAACGTTCGCAAATAAAAATCTTCAAACGGCTCCTTGCCCTGATGATATCGAACTTTATATTGTACGCAGGGAATCCATGTCTCATTTCCAACTCTTGGCAGATAGTTGCGGTGAAAGCCGGTCGAATCGATAATTAGATCAAAGTCAGCTTCGAGCTCATCCTTTCTTGGACCACGTCCAAAGTTTATTTCTGTGCCCCTTATCATATCTTGAATCAGACGCAGTTTGTCGTAGCTCACCATTCCTTTGAGTCTTATGTCGACGGTTTCGTTCTCCTCCAAGTCTACCAGCATGTGCTTGCCGTCATGCAAGACATAATCTTCGAAATTAAGGCCGCAGTTTCTTGCAAGGTCTGCCATCACGTTTTCACATGTGGCCCAAGCACACACTGCGTCGTGCTCATCCTTTTGCATACGCTCAAACCCAACCACATGGACGTTGTGGTCATCGCTCAGCCTATTCATAAGATAGGCACCTGCTACGCCGATTCCCACCACCGCTATCTTCATACCTTTGATTCTATCTAGCAGTAGGATACCATAAAAACTATAACATTATCTACTCCTAAAATCTAAGCAGGAGTCTTGTCAAAAAAGAAGAATAAAAAGAGGATGCAAATGCCTGTCGCTGCACGAGCAGGCATTAGCCTTTTAATTATGGGCGCCATCTTAGCAGCATTTGGGCAATACCTTGAGAGAGGCGCACTGTCACTTTACGGTGTAATAATTGTAGCTTGCGGATTTGTATTGTACATGACCGCGTCAGTTGTTGCTAAACGAAGGGCTAAAATTTAGATGTTATTCCTTTTCTCTTCTTGAAACTATGCTATGCCCGTTATATGCATATATTGCGTCCTCATTGTAATCTTGTTATGCTACTTCTCTTTTTCCTTATAGATACGACATTAGATTACCGTACTCAACAGCTACTCAAAGAACTAATGGTTCTTATACAATAAATCAAAATCATGGGTGGATGGAGCTTGCAAGGGAAGAGGAAAAAGCACTTGAGGGAAATTATGGTGAAGCGCTTGCTACTGCATACAGGATTCTCGTTGCAATAGGCGAGGCAGCTGGCGCCAAAAAGCTCATCCCGGTAAAATGGGCCCACATCTCTGGCGTGAATTACAACACAATTGGAGATGGTGGCATGTTGTTCCTGGAAAGATTCAGTACTTCCGCCAAGTTCGCAGTAAAGACTACTATAAATCCGATGGGATACGACAGGAGCAAACCTGAGGATATTCCTCAAAGTTTTCAGGACAAACAAGAAGCTATAGCTAGTTCATATGAACTAATGGGCGCAGCGCGTTCTTTTACATGTACGCCATATGAGGTTTTTAACCTCCCACAGAGAGGCTCAGTAGTTAGCTTCGCAGAGAGCAATGCTGCAGTATTTTCAAACTCGCTTTTAGGTCTAAAGACAAACAGAGAAAGTGCTCTCTCAGCTCTAGCCAGCTCTATTACAGGCAAGACGCCACTTTCTGACTTGCGGCTTGAAGAGGCAAGGAAGCCCAAAATTGCGATCGAAAGTGACTTTGATTGTGAGACTGAGCTTGACTATGGATTGTTAGGGTATTTCGCAGGCAAGGCGATCAAAGACAGCTCTGTCGCGCTTAACAACATCAATAAACCAGACATGATAAGGTCAAAGGCACTTTGTGCAGCAATGGGCACGTCTGGTTCCTGTGGGATGTTCACTATCGGACAAAAGGCAAAAGAAAAAATTCCTTTTGGAAAAAAAGAGGC
>JBKPEN010000143.1:0-7075 GCA_046728425.1 Thermoproteota archaeon | reverse complement strand
ATAATCCTCTTTGCTGCATCGCCTTCCTCCAAAAGCATTCTGACGCTTTTTTGAAGACTATGATGTCCTTCTTTGACCTTTGCTTCATAAGAATCAAGGATTTGTTGCCCTGCAGCTCTCATGTCATCTTCATATCCTGGGGAGACAAGGGTACCTGACCCAGTCCCACCTTGAAAAACATGGAGTACAAAGACTTGGGAGCCATATTTTTGAGCTATATCCATCGCAACATCAAAAGCAGCATCTGAATGTTTGGAGCCATCAACTGCGACAAGAATGTTTTCAAACATCTTCTTAAATCACCAATTTAATTTTGTGCATATAAAAAGTGTTTCAAGAAACCTGCATTCTAGTTGTATATTCTATCTAAATGTCTTTGCCTCGTTTCCTGGGTCGGCTACAACATCCTTATGAAGAAATGCAGAAGAAGGACATATCTTTATTGTTCCTAGTTGCAGTAATTGGCGCCACAGTTAGAGGGGCAGGATTTATAACAAACCAATTTCACAGAAGAGACATTCATATACAAGAAACTGGAGGAAAGAGAAGAAGAGCTTGATACAACGGGGGGCCATTATCTTGATTGTAGGGGAGGCATTATTTATCATAGGAATAATAATAGCTGTAGTATGGGCTATCCAATTGGCTAGCACAGTCGCTAGTGCAATTCAACAAGAAAGGAACACCCTTATCAACCGAGTTTCAATTGAGCCTGGCAGCTCGGTTGAAGCAGCAACAACTCAGGTAACAAATGTCTCAAGACCAATAACTGTAGCCATTCATATTCAAAGGCTAGGAGGAAGGGAAGAAGCAGCAGCTGAAGGAGAGGGGCCGCTGCAGCAGCGACTACAACAAGAGCTACAACTGCCCCGAGGGCAAAGAGAAGCGAGATTGATTGCAAATATCACAGATCCATCCGGGACGGTCGTAAATACCAATGAGTTCTCTGCAAACCTGTTTACTAGTTATCAACCGCAAAATACCGGCAATTATGTTCTTAGCATAACAAATGCAGGAGCAAAAAATGCTACAATTTATGGTATATTTGGCTATATGCCATTGCTAACCGCTGCAAGCTCTTTTGTAGAGGGAGGTCAGGTGTCGCTACCTAGTTTTGATCTCAGTCTCAGTACCTTTTCTGGGGTCATTGTGGGCGGGGTATTAACTGCTATAGGCTTTATCACAATCATGGTAGGAACAATGATAGTTGTGATAGATGGCCGAAAAAGAAAAGAGCATAAAAGCGGCGGTGGCAGTAGTAGCGGTGACGGTGGTGTAGGAGGAGAAGGCGGTATCACATATAAAAAAGACTGAGGAGATAGACAAGTTCTTTTTCAATCTCTTCATGCCCTATTACTGTACTAATGGTCGTAATTTTGTCCCTATTTATAGAGCCTAATTTGAAAAAAATCACCACAACAACAAATTCGTGCTTGGTAAAGTCTCCGCTTGTATATATTTATGCAATCAATTACTCCCAGAATTCTGGAGTAACTAAAGCAGAGCAGTCCAATGTTTCAGCCAATCAAACTGCTACATGCTACGTACCATTTCAATTTTTTCAAGTCTGACTACAAAGTCAATGTATACAGCAAACCAAGAAGAAAGTCAACATTGTTAATTCATTGTGTGATCGTTAGCGATGTTGGGACAGATTTTTGATCTTATCACCCGAAGATTGAACAGTATCTAAAAGATGGATCACCGTCACAGCTGTGCACATGTGTGTGTATTTCTCTCTATTAGAGTGTACACTCTGAAAGTATATATTAACTCCCCCTTCTTCTCTCCATGATTATGAGGGGAAGATGGGCTTCAGCAGCTTTAGGAGCAGGTATGGCTAGAAGGCGTGCTTCGTATGAGATGGAACAACAAGATCAAGCACACCAAGCTCAAATGCAACAAGCACAACAACAAATAGAGGCACAGCAAAGGCAAATCGAAGCGCTACAACAGCAAAGACAAACACAACCCCAGCAACAACGACCACAGCCACAGCAGCAGGAAGACCCCACTCAGAAGTTGATAAAATATGCTGACCTCAAACAACAAGGAATAATAACGGAAGAAGAATTTCAGAAACTCAAGGCGAGCCTGTTATCAAAGATATAGGCTATAAAAGCTGCAACTAGACTAACCTTTAACTTTTAATTATAATTTGACTGTTCAATCTTCTTCGCGTGATCCCTAGTAGTGTTGAGAACAGATTTTGGTATCATCATCATCCGAAGATTGAACAATGGCAGAAAGTTAGCTATGGCAATACTTAAAGAACATCTTGTGACCAAGTACCTCTGACAATCTGGCATATCTCTGATTTCATGATAGACCTTTTGCAGGGAAGAATAGGTAAGAGCGTGTGCTTGTCAGCCATTATCTTGTACAAGACCACAAAGCCCAGGTCTTGCAAGCTCTCGAGAAACTTGGCAATGAGCTAATATGATGATCATAATAATAATAGTAATTCACTTGTAAATGCTCTATATACAATAAAAGGCTCCAAAGGCAATACTATCATATAGACATATTTTCATCATCATCTTTTTACGTTGCTGGACATAACAATATTCTCAGTGACTTCTTTTCATGGCAGAACGAGATGATGATGATGAAGAAGAAATACCCTGTATGGATTGCAGCGTTAACGGTCAAATTGAGACTATGGTCTTCATCCGTACAGAGTCAGATGGTGCAAAGAGGTTCGAATGTCCTCGTGGTCATAGTATCCTCTTCCGTCACTCATAAAATCATTAACAGCAGCAATGAGCCCAGAGCATATAGCTCAAAATATCATAGATATAGCCAGAAGAATAATAGAAGAGTCTGCTAGGATGAGGGAGACTGTTAAGGTTAGCAGCTTTCTCATGAGATAAGTTTAGAAGGCGATTGCATACGCTAGCTTATCAAAGATAGAACTACGATATAACTATAATAATGGAAACAGAAAAAGCAAGGAAGGAAGTGTTGTACTATAGTATCTATGGTCTAGTCAGTTGCAAGTCTCGCAGCGTGGATTCTCAAAAACCTTTTAAGGACATCAATGACAATCAGGGCGGCAACAGTCTCACCCAGATCCATCTGATGTCCTCTTTCGATAATAGCAGCGAACACTGGATGCTTAGGTCTTAACTCATTAACGATTCGTTGTGCCCTCTCATCAGTAAGTGCTTTTCCCCTCGCCTCACGCATGGCTTGAACCTTCAATAGCGCTTCCAAGGCGTCATCTGCGATAATGGTGTCTACAGTCTCCTTCAGCTTCATCTCATGTATTCTCTCAGCAACAGCTGCAAGTTCAGGAGGGATAGGTTTTAACTGCCTAATCTTTTCCTCTACCATTTCATTTGAAATTGCCTCCTCGTATGTTATCATTGTGACGTAGTTTTCATGGTAGATATTAAACCTAATGAGTGCATCGCGTTGTAGTGAAATTGTTATGGTACTAGCAAGCATCAGAGTTTGAATCTTATCCCAGTCATCTAGTGTTTTTATCGGCTATATCAAAAGCGCCCTTTTTAATGACATCAAGTGTTGCAAGTGACTTGCTATATTCCATGGCAATCCGTCTTGCACATACGACTTGATATCGTATTTGGCTATGTCCATCAGACAATGCAAAGTCACGCTTGATAGTAAATTCAGAGAGACGTTTAGCTCAGAAGATATATTGCGTGTATGCTTTCCTGAGGCTATCCATGTAAGGACGTGCTGTCCCATAAAGGGTCAATAGTTCAAGTTTTAAGCAGAATAAACAAATAATATGTCACTCATTATTTAATACCCGAGAGTAATCGCATTTTGAGCTCCTGAAACTCTTCTTCTGATATTAAGCCTTGTTGCTTGAGACTGCCTAATCTCTCAAGCTCTTGATATGGATCCTTCTTTACCTGGCTAGACTCCTGTGTTGCTTGTGCGCGAGCTTGAGCTGCTTGTGCTGCCTGTGCTGCCTGAACGTGCATAATCTTCTTTTGTGCCAATAGGAGAAAGACGACAATAGCTATTGGAATATACATCAGAAAAGAGAGAAGAAGAAAAGGTTCACCACTTCTGAAAAATGCCAACAAATTATTACCGGTTATTGCTCCGTACTGAAAGAGACCAATTAAAATAATTACAGGAACAGTCAATGCCCATACTGTTAGAGTGAAGTATTTGCCAATCTTGGGAGAACTCCTAGTCGTCAAACTTAGTCCAAATACAACTAGGCCAATGCCCAGAAAAAAAACACTCAACGCAGTATAAGTTGCTTGTATAGATACCTTACCTAAGGAACTTGCCATCTGAGTCAAAGTCTCAGCCTCTGTAGAGGATGTATTTCTAATTGAAGCTATATCACGCTGTTGATCACTCAATATTGAACGCATATCCTCTAAGATGAGTGTACTATTATTATTCACCTCTTGAGCATATGCCTTTACTACAAAAAAATTTGGTGCAAAGAAGAAGGAGGAGGAGGAGGCCGCAGCACAATAGAGTGTTATAATTATTGTTATTATTATCATCATCCTCCTCCTCCTTATGACCAAAGGACTTGAAAATCTTTTCTTGTGGATACCAAGATGCACGCTCATCTGCGAGTCTAAAACAGGGTGATCATCGCTTGTTAAATATATTCCTAAAAATATAGATAATTTGTAAACGCGGCTAATATAGCTAGTATAATCGCTGCTGTTTGTATAAAGAATCAAGTTTCAAAGGCAATTTACGAACCTACCGCCCTTGAGGAACTGCTAATTCTTAGCATATTTGGGATTAGTAACGATGAGGAATAATGTGCTTATGTACGAACTTGTATACACCGCTAGCCTCTCAAAAAATTTTTCCCAGAACTAGTGAATGTGTAATCTACTTATAGAAGACGGTAGGATTTGCATATTTCATACGCATCTGCCAGTAAAATCAATCAAATCCTAGAAACATCCTTGCTCTAAGATAATAATGGCACAGCAGTGGTAGAAGTCATCGACCCAAAGGAGGAGAAAAGAAGCAGAAGAAAAGAAAGATGGGCATACCTACTTGGATTATTCGCAGTTGTCTTTTTGTGGCGGGCAATCTGGGATTGGTCTGAAATGTATTTCACAACGAATGGAAGTTTCATAATAGGCCTAATTCTGGTAGGTATAGTTGCATTACTGCAAAAAGACCATGTCAAGGAGCTATTCTGATAGGTTTTTGTCGTCTAATAAGACTCAGAGGATTGTCTACTACGGAGATATTTTTTCAACTATGGCAGACTATGCTGTTATGACAATCCTAACAAGGAAATATATGGACATGCTGCTGACGTGAGACCGCACTGCAACACTAACTGAGATTGCAGGCAAAAGCTGGTCAAATCATTGTACACACAATCCTCTGTTTCAATAACTGATGATGACCGAATGAGCAGCAGAAATAAGGTATATGATGCGAAGAGGTTCTCTCACGAGGTCAATATCGACCTTGTAATGATATAGTGCATATATATATTCTGAACAAAGAGGAGAAAGAGAGAGAGAGAGAGAACAGCAAAGCCTGACATTCTTAGAGATCTGGAATTACATCAACGACCAACTTGAGAGCGAATCTCTAGATAAGAATTCTGATACTGTCGAGACAAAAACATGTTTTTGCTGAAGAATATGTAAGAAGCATTGCTTTAAATAACTGGTGGTGAGATGATCGTGTGCATCACGCCCTTCATTCTAGTTCATCTGTTTTTTAAATCTTAGGTGGAGTCAGATGAGCCTTTCTTCCTCCAACTCCTGCACTAATCATTTCTATACCTACTAGTAATAGAACAATTCCAATAAGAAAACCAGCTAAGACTGCCCCAAAGAAGGGAGATGCAATTATCAAACCTGATACGATTACAGCTAAAATGCCTACACCGATGTAAAAGCCTCTTACCCACCCTCTTTCTGCTTTGTCTGCAAATCCATGAATTATCCTTGCAAAACCATCAAACATTAATGCAAATCCTAGGAAGAATATTAGCACAAGTGTCGTTTCAAGTGGAAAGGTAAGAGCAAGGCTGGCTAAAATAATTACCAAAATACCTAATCCTATCGTACCCCATCTTGACCCGCTTGAAACAAATATTCCGCTTATAACCCTCTCTATTCCCACAACTAGAAATATTATAGCAAGAATCCATACCAAACTAACTAATGTAATGCCTGGAAATACTATTGCATAGATGGAAAGAATTATAGCTATTACTCCGAGCCCTATCTGTGCAGCGCGCTTCCAGCCTGGAGATTTTTCTGCGGAGATAGAAGCCGCCAATTAAAAAGCAGTTAAGCTCTCTATCATATATAACCGATCTTTCAAATAGATAATATCTACATTTTCTATACAGGTCCCCTAATGTCCAGAGGACAATTTTAAAAATATCTAAGGGATAGGTCACAGACTGTCTTGACATCAACATGGAGAAAAGCTTTAATGGCAAACTTTTAACTTGAAAGGTAAAACCGGACTTGGTAATCCACCCTTGAAATTGCTCATGGAAGCAGCAGTAAAACTGAGATCATGTCTTACCCTTTTTCGTATTATCTCCTGATACACTAGGTAGTATCCGTTTGTTTCTTAGATTTGCACATTTATCCACCTATGTTACCCAAGATAAATGCTGCCATAAAGCCTGCCCCTGTAGCAAGCCCTATATTAGTTCCGCCTTCTTCAAATGCTTAAGGAATCATTGATTCTGCAAGCATAACCCATATGAAAAGGCAGTAGTACTAGCACGAGTGTGTGTCTCTCTGCTTGTTTAGAGAGAGAGAGAGAGAGATATTTTGTTTTTCTCCTTTTATTCAATAGAAGACCAGCGGAGAGAGTATTATTCATGGATTAGCGATCAGAACCCTTTTGAATTCTTCAACCTGAGCTAATGTGATCATATGACCAATGAATCAGATACAGGGCTGAAGACCCGCAATTACCTGTTGATGATCTATGCTGCACTATTTGGCGCTCTTTCCTCTCTACTCACGGCTGGATATATTACGCTCTACCAGCAGGGGATCAACTTCTTCGAGCAGGTGAGCCTCTTTGTTCTCAATATTAACATATGGCCACTAGTCCTTCTGACAGGAGC
>JBKPEN010000310.1:0-12821 GCA_046728425.1 Thermoproteota archaeon | reverse complement strand
CCTTATTGTCCGTTCCAAAAAGAGGGAGAACTGCTATGAGTGTTACTGCAGCCAGTCCTACTGACAATACGTGTTTTGAACTTGTTGTTGTTGTCATAGCGCAATCTTTGGTTGGATCTATTTTAATCATTGTTGACCCATGACACGTAACATAGTTACCACATCCTTAATTTACATCGGGCAAGAAGCCATTTTAGGAAGGAGTTGTGGCGATAGTTGTTGCTAGTGACAGATATGCCCCGCCTTGATGGCTGTTGCTATTTATATTCATCATCCTTAATCAACCCTGCTGTATACAAGCCCGACAAATCTGGTTAAAATGGTTCATGAATACCGCGACAGAGTCTATATCCGAAAGGATGTGATATTAAAGCTCTCGGAATATGGAGAGCTTAATCAGACCAAGCTAATGAGCTATTGCGGTCTAAACAATGTAAAGCATCGCGCTATAATAGATGATATGGTCGAGAAGGGCTTGATAGAAAGGTTTGAAGAGCCATGGGGCAACAAGACGATAATCAAATACAAAGTTTCAGAAAAAGGAAGAGCAATTCTTCAGGCGATTTTGGAGCCATATGAGGTATTGTTCCCAAGGAGCGAGGGAGAAAACAAATCATGATGATTATGATGATAATGACAATAAGGACTACTACTACAGGTAACATAGTTACTGCACATCTTATAATGATCGAAAGGAGAGTTTTTAGTTAGAGTGGCAGCAGATCCATCCAAAGACAAGCCTGTAGAAAATATCTTTAGGATAACAGATGAGATAGTCCACCAGCTAAACAAGACCAAAAAGATGGTCATTCTGATGATAGTCTCTATCGTTGTCGTGTTGCCTGTAACGCATATCATCACCTTTGCAGTGATTGGAAAGACTGTATTTGATGAGCGTAGTGGCACCGGAGGGAGGCCGGGGCCGCCATGGCTCAACGACCAGTCTGGCGGTAGTGTTGCTGGTGGTGGCCCTCCAGACAACGCTGCGTTTAGAATAGTCCAGGCTGTTGTAATTGGTACCATCCTCTTCTGGTTGGGGATAGGTATTAGACAGTGGTTCGTGCTTTCAAAGTGGACTAAAAAATACAAGCAATACAAAGAGCTTCAGAAAAAGATTGACGAAAAGCTTGATTACGATAATGACAACAACAACGAAGGAAACGAAGGGCAAAGACAATAACTGATCTATTTTTGCACTTATTTTTTAGAGGAAGATATGTCTGCAGCGATGGGTAATTGGTGGATAATTGGGATGAGTTCATTCACAGCCCGTTAGTTTGACGTAACTATGTTACGTGTCATGGGTCAACAATGATTAAAATAATTCTTCACAAAGTTTAGGCATGTCAACAACAAAAAACCTTCTCAACAAGAAGGCAATAGTAGTGGCGGCGGTTCTGGCTGTAGGAGCACTATCTGCCGTCTTGGTGGCGTCGTCCCTAGCACAGGCAAATGCACAACAGGAACAACAGCAGCGAATGATGATGAATTTCGGGGAAGGGCTGCCACAAATAAATGGCTCCGTGAGCGTTGCAAATGAGACAAGGAATTTTATCAATGAAAATGTAAAGGTGTCGTTTGTCGAAGCGGCACAAACTGCGCAAGGACAAGCAACGAATGGGACTGTGCTTGGCGGACATCTGGGAGTAGTGCAGGGATATCTTGTATACACGTTCTTCGTGGCAGACACTGCCAGCCAGACTGGGCACTTGGTGATAGTAGACGCTGGAAATGGCAATGTGCTCCATACCTCTGAAGGTCTGTCATTTGGCTCATTTGGCCATCCTATGATGTTCGGGCTCTTGGGCGGACATGGTGGATTTGGAGACTGGCACGGACAAGGTAAGCCACACTGGTTTGGCGGGGGAATGTGGGGGCACTAGCTACTAGTCCATCCCTCTTTTTTTGATCATGATATGAAATAAGGAGGTTGGATAGAACTGAGAGAGCAGTCCAATAGCGTCCCCTTGCTGGCGGCCGCTGGCAAGCAGGGGATAACAGGCCTAGCGATCCACTTGTCAGGGTTTATTCTTGGATTCATCGGCGAGGGTCTAGTTTTGCAGGGAGTAATCGGGATAGAGTCAGGCATTGCGGTTCTGGTACCTTTCGCAGACCTACTCTATGGCCTTGGTCTTGTCATCGTGGTTGCGATTGCTGCAAGAGCTGGCGTTCCACTAAAGTACTTGCTTATAGCAGGAGCGGTAATTGGAATAGGTCTCTTTTACAAATCAGCAGTCCATGAAATTCATATAGCTTCTGGCCTCGGGTTAGGACTCCCACATCCTCTTCATATCGGGATAGGATCTATTCTCATAACTATCTCTGTAGCAGCCCTTGTAGTATTGACTCTTCTGTACAACAAATCTAGGCAAAAGGATGACAAGATTATAAATGAGCCCAAACCAAGTCATTAGACAACAAGAAGAACAAGAGACGCTGAATTGTGAGTATTGCTTCCAAAAGAAAGCAGAGATATTTCAGATAACAGGCTACTACTGCTTGCGCTGTTGGCAGGAAGAGACACACATCCAAATGTTTAAGGCAATGCGAGCATGCTAACCTAGCTTTGACCTTCTACGCCTATATATATACGGAAGTTTTTACCACACTATTCCTCTTCAATTGCCAATGACCAAGGATGTTGTGAATGATACTCTCTAGGCCATGGGATATCCAGCATTTCCCATAATATGCCTGAATCAATAGAGCAAAATATTCCGCGGTTGCTGGCAGCATAGAACTCACCGGTATTCTTCGAACTTGCGGCTAGGATTGCAATCATCGTTCCACTAGGCTCAGGAAGACCCTTTGAAATCAGTTTCCAATGTCCAAAGTCTTCAGATCTTCTGTATAGGAATGACTTGGCATTTTCTGCATCATGGGCTTCCCAAGGTCCAGAAGATGCAGATGCGATTACAGTTTGAGGATCTTGACGATCTACGCAAAGTCCATAAAGATAATGATGTTTGAGCCCGGCTATCGGCTTATTCCATGTCTCCCCATAATCAAAGCTCTCAAAATAGCCATCACCAGCTGAAGAGTATAGTCGCTTAGGAGCCTTTCGATGCGTAGCCAAGGTGTGACTATCGTATGGCCCTTGATTGACTCTGTCTATCCAAGTTCTGCCGCCATCCCGACTTTGGATTAGTGCTCCTGCCTCTATTGCGACAAAAACGTAGCCTGGACTATTGACGTCTGATTCAATCCACCGCACATGGTGAGTCCAAGGTCTAGGGGGAAAGCTCCATGATTTAGACGAGCTCAGATAGTTTAGATTACTCATTCTTTCCCAAGAGTGTCCACCGTCATCTGATCTATAAAACCCGCTTGGCTCAGTTCCCGCGTAGATTACACTGGATCCTTCGGTTCCTCTTTCCAGAGAACTGACTGAAACCGAGGTCACATTCGGACTTGAAATAAAATCCATTCCAACTTTATCCCAATTTTGTCCCGCATCCACTGTTTTCCATATTCCTCCCCCAAATGTCGCGCAATAAGCAGTGCCTGGATTATTAGGATCAAATGCTGTGCTTTCTGGATGAGTTCCTATCAAGGACTCATGAACCTTCCATCCATCCTTTGAGGATTTGAGCACAAGAAGAGAATTTTGCATTCCAGCGAGAATGGTTGTCGTCATGGTGATTATTAGATATGGATGAAATACATCTTAAACAATGCTTATTTTTAAAGCCAAAGCTATACCGTTGGTTTCTTGTGAGATAAATATATGATATGATGGATCCATAGAATTTTTGAAATATTATGAAAGAATGAATTTCTGGCCTCTGATAGCTTCTCGTCTTGGCATATTTCAAAAAAGCTGACAGCGACCAAGAATCTTAGGCGAAAAAGAAAGGTGTGGCTGCAAGAACAATTGGGCAGGGATTTCTTCAAGGCAGGTGCTCAGCCGTTTGACTTTCCGTTCAAGTCACTGCACTAGAGCTTTAGTCAGTGAAAACTGAGGCCTACAAACCAAAAGAATATTACTGAATTGTCTTATGCTTAATTGTTGAGTCCAACAAGGATACGTATTGCCGGACCGATGGATCACAATTGTCACCGTATTGTGCAATCAAAGATTATAAGTAGAAAACTCGCTATTGTATTCTGCCATCTAATATGGCCATGAGTTGTGACAATTGCAGTGTTAAATGAATATCGTCAACTCATAGGTTATTCTTACCTTCTTTATATAGTGCTGATCATTCCACTCAGCCTATTCCACGAGCTTGGTCATACAGCGGTTTGCGTTGCAAGCGGCTTTCAGTTTCATATTTGGTTAGATTATAGAGGAGGTCATACTATATGCTACGGAATATTTGAGAATAACTTGGTCGCTGATGCAATGGGGGGGATATTCGGATTATTAGCCTCTTTGGGAATTCTTGGAATCTGGTATTATTTTTCAAAAAGGTTCGTGGTCTTAGCAGTCGTAGGTTCGGCTTTTGCATTAGACCAAGGATTAAAGATAATTCTGGAGGGTTTTTTTCCAAGACTTTATTCAGCTGGAATCTTTGACCTACTGATAACAGTATTGCAGATGATATCTGTTACATTGTTTGCAATTTACTTTGCAAGAGAGCAAAAACAGGGATCTGAACGCCTTTCTTTGTCTAAAGAATTAAGGTCGGATACTTAATATACACACGTTTCAGCGGCTAGAACGGGTTGCTTGATTCCATTTAGTCACTTCATCATAATCTAAGAGTGTCCGCGTTACAACCTTTTTTTATGTGCTACTTGCAGCTATATGTAACAATATATAGAGAGCTTGTGTGATACTTTTTTTCTTCTATTTGCTCTTCAGCCTCGAACCCGAGCTTCACTAAAATAAGAAGAAGAAAAATTATTTCTTTAGGAGCTTAAATGCATGTGTCCATTCATTCCGAAGAAATCCAGGTATACACCACAGTATGCATAATGGTTCTACTGCTCTTGCACTTTCAGCCTTACCCATATCTTCAGTTTCAAATCCAAACCTATCTAGTATTTCATAGACTTTCTTCTTTGCGTCATCATTATTTCCGCAAATGAACATTGTCGGTTTTGTATTGTCTCTAAAATCAGGATTTATCATCAACCCCGATCCAACGCTGTTAAATGCTTTTACAAACTGCGCATCGGGAGCAATTTTCTGTAGTCGTTCCATTAGAGATTCGTCTAAACTTGTGAAAAATTTTAGTACTCCACTTTGTGGCGGTGCATCGGCAATGGGATTAGTCGTATCAATAACTGTTTTTCCAGAAAGATGTTTTTTCACTTTTTCAATTATTTTTTCCGCAACAGTGCCTTTAATACATAAGACTACTATGTCACCAGATTGAGCGGCCTGCTCAAACGTAGCAGTCTCCATCTGCGGGTTTTCCTTTTTGAATTCTGCAAGTTTTTCTGTATGATCGCTTCCTATCGCTACCTGATACCCATGCTTTAGAAAGCCTTTTGCAAGAGTCTTACCTACATCGCCAGATCCTAGAATTCCAACTTTCGCCATATGATTATGATAATAAGTTTAGATTGCTTTTAACACTTTATTCTTGGTTAATTTGCTAACACGAAGGGGACAACAAAATCAGGTTGAGGGATAGATATAACTTTGCAGAAAAGATAAGCATGTACTCTCTCAATCGCAAACTAAACCTTCGGTAACGCTAATAATTATTACCGGTTTATTCGAGCAATTGCAAAGCCTCTATAACTATTTCGTTGCTAATCTAAACACAAATCACCAAAAAGTTAATTCGTGAGCGATTTGCCTGCACCATTGGGGATATTACACAACAGGCTAAGTTGCTTGTTCAAGCAAGTTGTAATAATATTCATATGTATATGCAATTTCAAGCATGCGTGCTTCATCAAACGGTCTTCCAACGAGCTGAGCTCCTACGGGCAGCTTGTTAGAATCAACAAATCCTGCTGGAATATTAAGCGCAGGTAGACCAGTAATATCAAACACCGTTGTTAACCTGCTTAAGCTAGAATACACCTCAATTTTATTCCCTTCAATATTGACTTCCTTTTGATCTAAAAATGGTGCAGGAATGATCGCAGTGGGAACCAATAAAGCATCATATCCTCCTAGAGACATAGCTTTCAAAAAGGCATCCTTTATTTGCTGTCTCCATTTCTGAAGGGCATTGATATAATGCACCGCGGTTATTTCCTGTCCTTTTTCTAGCATTTTTATTACGTCCTCTCCATAGTCTTGGCGTCTTGACGATGCCATCCATTCATTATGAATTGAGGATGCTTCAGCTAGTCTTATAGGCCTCCAGGTTTCAAATATCCTGTCTGTTTGATCTACATCAACATTTGAAATGGTAGTTATTCCACAGCCATTTAGTCTATCTACAAACTCTCCAAATATCTCCATTACTTTTGGTTCAATAATATCAAAGAAGAATTGCTTTGGTATACAGATCTTGAAATTTGTGTTGTTGTTGATATCATCTCTATTGTTATTGTATTTGTCTGTTGTTTTGTAGGAAGAAGAAGTAATCTTTTTCAAATAATCAGGAACTGGCACTTTTGCAGAAGACGGGTCCATCCTATCATAACCTGCTAATACTTGAAGTACTGCAGCAATATCCCAAGCACTTCTAGCCAGCGGACCAACATGATCAATTGATGGAGCCAATGGCATCACACCATATTTGCTTACCCTGCCATAGGTTGGTTTGAGACCAAATATTCCACAGAGGGAGGCTGGCACTCGTATGGACCCACTTGTATCTGTGCCAATTGATGCCAAAGACATTCCGGTGCTAACTGCTACAGCAGAGCCTCCGCTTGAACCACCAGACATTCTAGTAGGATCCCAAGGATTTTTTGATGCTCCATAGTGGGGGTTGATACCTGTTATCCCACTTGCGAATTCATGTAAGTTGTTAGTACCAACAATTATTGCCCCTGCCTTTCTTAGCTTTCTGGTGACGGTTGAATCATAATCAGGAACAAAATCTGCAAGAATCTTTGAGCCACTTGTGCTTCTTACTCCCTTGATGTAAATCAGATCTTTCAAACTTATAGGAATTCCATGAAGAGGTCCCAAGTATGTCCCTTTTTTGATTAGTAAATCTGCATGCCTTGCTTCCCTTCTTGCAGACTCGCTAAGTACTGTTATGAATGCATTAAGTTTGGGATTTAGCTTTTCTATCCTTTCAATAGTTGCATCAAGCGCTTCAATACATGAAATTTCGCGAGAAGCTATGAGCTGTGATAGCTGCTTTATCGTTAGATTATTGATATCTAGCAATAATATTCAAAAGATCAGACCTTTTTATTATTCTATTATTAAACCCTGGAGGAATGAACACACCTATGACTGCTTAATTTTGATGGCTTGTTATAAATAAAAAGAAAAATGATAATAGTATCTCACAAAAAACATAGAATGTGCCTTCTGCAACTATACTTGGTAGCTTGGCAACACCACTTCTTATGACGCTATTGATCATTTCTTCTTCTACTCTCTCTGCTACTACGATGCCAGATTTGAATCAAGCAAAAGCAGCAGAAAAAGAAATAATGGACATATATCCAAATCCAATAGTAAACATTTTAGCTAATGAGCTGGAGACTAGGATTAATAAATCAGGTGCAATTTTAGAAATCACAAGTAGTTTACCAGAGGTAAAGTCTGCTCCTTTTGCCAGTTCAATTAGTCCTGAATTGCATGGCATTCCTAAAGATGCAGATATGCCAAAGAGAAAAGTAGCACAAGATATTTTGAATGCAGATAAAGATTTTGAGGTAATATATTTTCTAATGCCAAATGGTGACATGTATCTTGAAGAACCATATTCTAGGCAAGAGAACCTAACTAGGGGCAACTTTGCTTTTAGAGATTATTTTAGAGGAGCTCTCGATAGTCGCGACACCTACTTGGGTGATGTTATTATCTCTGCCTCTTCAGGTCGTCCCCAGGCCAATATAGCAGTGCCAATATACTCAGAAAATAACGAAATGTTGCTGGGAGTGTGGGCTGCTGGCTTGAATATTACAATGTTAAGCAACTCGTTACAATCGCTTAATTTGACGGGTAATGATCAACGTGTTGTATATCTTGACCAGCAAGGTCAAAAGATTGCTGATTCAGATAGTCAATCACCTTCATTACCAATATCCAAAAATACTAGTTCAAATGAATCATTTGATAATCTACAAGCCTTTAAGAAGGCCATAAATGGAGAATCGGGTTCTACAATAGAAATAATCAATGGTAAAATGATGCTTGTGTCATACCACCCAGTAAGAGCATTCTCAAATGTATGGGCTGTTCTTTTTACGGAACCTTACCCTCTTACTGAGATTGGACGGAGCAGCAGCAATATGTCCATGTTATCACCCCGATAATAACAAATCTCGTATAGCACCAGTCATAGTAACAACTTGAATACTATTTTGTGCTCTCGCCTTTGGTTATCCTATAAATCTTGCCATCCTCATACGATAGTATATAGAGCAAGCCGTCAGGGCCAGTCTCAATATCGGTTATCCGTCCAAAACCTTCTCCAAAGATTAGAGAAGATAGCTCGCTGACCTCGCCATCTTCTTCTTTTACTGGATCAGCAACGATATCGAGCAACCTTGCGTCATGAAAGGTTAGCCCTGTTCTATCCTCGTTTACTTCAAAAAAGTATAGATTACCATTGTTGATATCACCAACAAAAAGATTACCATCGTATTTGTCACCAAGTTTTGTTGAATTAAAAAATTCTATATCTGTTACACCTACAGGAGTATACCAACTAAATACCGGGTCTTGGTATTTGGCACCATTGAGCATTACAAGATCATTTTCAACTGTCATGTTCGTTCTTCCAATTGGACCCATGATCTTGTGCCATCCACTGTTAAAGCCAGGTTCTACAATGTTTATCTCATCGTATGCATCTTCTCCGTTTTCAGTTATCCATAGCTTGCCTGTAACAGGTTCAAAATCCATGCCAAAGCTGTTACGTATGCCATAGGCATAGTATCTCTGAAGCTTTTCCATGCCGTCGCCGGTATAATTATTATTGTAAAAGGGGTTGTCCAGTGCAGGAATTCCAGTATCTTTATCCACACGGAGGATAACTGACTTGTCATCGGGCGGTCTTCCTGGTATCTGATTATCTAGCATCCCCCCACCAGAACTGACATCACCTATCGCTGCATATATGTAACCGCCATGAGGATCGATAGAGATTTTGCCACCGTTATGATATGGACCCGGCTCGCCCGGCAGATCTAGAATTACTGTCTTGTTTTCAAGAATCTTCTCCTTCTCGTCATAGAGGTATTTGTATACAACATTCCTAGACTTGTTATCAACGTTTTCTTCAGTCAAATAGAGAAATACTGAAGCAGTAGGTTCATTGCTGCCGTTCCAAATTGCTATCCCAAGGAGACCTTGCTCCGGGCCACTAGCTGCATTCACATGAATAGCAGGTTCCTCTAGAACTTTGCCATCCAAAACGAGTCTGACCTGACCTTTGTTTTTTTCCAATACTAGAAGGGTACCCTCGTCAAGAAATTGCATACTTGTAGGCAAATCTAGTCCCTCTGCAACAAGCTCAACAGCAAGCGTATTATCATGTAACATAGGAACAGAGTCCGGTCCCCATTCAATAATAGTCGGGTTTGCGGACCTCAGAAATAGCACAACCGCTGCACTTGCAATGGAGATACAGGCTACTACTACTATTGCTGAGAGTAGAAGCTTTGTCCTCATTTTCAAAAGTATTTTTCTTTGTGGAATAGTTAAATACCCTGTATTAATTCTAAGGGTGAACCTGTAATGGAAGGTTCATAGCGGTGGAGTTAAATTATTTTCTATAAAAGACAAGGCGCATAAAAAGATAATCATATATATATACCTCAACTAGCTTTTCAGCCCAACCGCTTTCAAGTCTTCGTTTATTCCTTTGACACATTCGAAATTTGATATCTCGTCAATCTTTATCCATTTGAACTCTGAATGTTCCTTATTGTCAATAACAACCTTATCTGACTTGACTAAAATTAGAAACGGAATGATAATCCATCTTGCCCATTGGTCTATCACTTCAAATACGCTTCCGCTCTTCTTAATTGTACCATCTAAGGCTGTTTCTTCCTTCACTTCCCGGAGAATAGCTTCTTCTGCAGATTCACCTTCATTGATGAAGCCGGAAGGCGTTTGCCATTTGTTCGGCGATGTTCTTCTTTGAGCATTACGTTTTAGCAATAATATATAATCATCATTACGCTCACCACCATTACTATTTAGTTTGACAACACCTATGACAGCCACGTAGGTTGTCATCTTGACATCTTCTTTAGGCTAATTGCTGTTCTTAAATATACTCTTGAATTCGATGATTACAGAGGCCATGGGTGCCGAGATAACAATTTACTTTGAATATTTTTGATACTCTATACTACAATCAGGCAATAGTAGGCATAGAGCAGTAATTTTTACTTTTTGTTAAACCTAGGCAGTAAAGTTCTCCTGAAGGTACCTTATTATCCTATTTGAGTCCTTTTCGCTCACTTCTAAATCATCTGCGAAGACTGCTTTTTTGCCTTTGGCTATATTAATCCTGACCATGTTTCCAGAGACAGACAACGATAGGTCAGGCCCTTTCATCATCATGCTTTTTATTCCGTCCCCGTGGAGCGAATTGCCTTCAAACTTTGGATTGATAAACTCTGATGTCAGACGGTTGATGCTATCTTCTATTGTGAGAGCCAACTTGCTATCTTGCACTTTCTCGATGGAAAATATGTGCTTGTCTAGTGCATCAACTTCTATTCTAGGGCCTATGGGTCCTTCCTGTTCTTTCTCTACTACCTGCTGCGGGCTCCAAGTCATTCCCTCCTTTGCAACCTTGATTATGAACCTACCCTCTCTGCCTGACACCTGCAGGTGACCATCGATAGCCTTTTGAAGCTCATCTGATGACAACGGTCCCTCTGGACCTCTGTGCCATTGGTTCTTGGCATCCTCTCTATCTTTTTCGCCGCTATAATGTACAATATAGCATAGCTTGGCGTTCCACCTTCTAACGATATTGTAGGCTTCTGATATCGAGATCATGCCAGTGGATGGGTGTTCATTGTAAGTCTCTGTACCAAGCACCAGAAGGTCAGGGTTCCAAAGTATACTCTCATCAGTTGTTAGCAACTTTAGAAAATCCCATCCTGCGACTATTTTTCTTGCTCCAGCTTTGATGATGTAGATCACAGAACCGGGCAAGCCCGGTTGGTCCCCTGAATTATCTGCAGCTACCGGAATAATTGAAAATGGCCCTACCTGAAATGGTGTTCCTGGGTTAATGGTAGAGAATAACGATGGCGATGATGATTGCAATGAAGGCACCTCTTGTACTACGTGCTTACTACATTCAGGTGTGCAGTATACTTTTGCGTTTTCCTTTATGAGCGCTGTAAGATCGCTTATATGGTGCCGACTCGCGTGCGTAATCAAAATCGCATCTGGAAGGTACTTGCCACCAGAAGGAGCTCCTTTCTTGATACTTTCTCCTACGCCCTTGCCCGCATCAACAAGGAGATGAAAGCCTTGGTACATCACCGAAAGTGACGTATTGACCGCTCCATTATCGACGTGGGAAGACACGCCGTTGATCCTCACGGTGAGATCTTCTGAAGCCATTGCAAGATAAATAAAGAGAGCCATCTAATAAAAATATGACTATCGATAAGGTTGTTGCACTCGCAAACAAATGTTTTGCCACATTTGCCCTTAGCATTTCAAAGTTGAGACGACAAACGAAAGATTATAACTTATGGCTCTACCAGGTTAAACATTTCTTAACAAGAAGAAGTCTTTCTCGAATCTTTGTTATTCCAAATGGGTCACAATACATTATATCTGCAGTGATGTCGCAGTCGTCATTGATGTCAAAAAGTTGCATGAAAGCAGCGAATTTATGATTATACATGACAGCTAAAAGTATCTTAATATATTTTGTATTATAGTCCACTTGTAATTGGTTGCTCTTGAAGCTCTTTGCCAAGCAGTTTGTCTGAATACGCATATTTTTCGTTCATGAGTGCATCTACATATTTTGGAAATATTGAGCTATCAAAAGCAGAACCATGCATTGGACATATCAATTTGGGTTCAAGTTTTACTAGTTTCTGCACTGTTCTTTTAACAGGTTCTTCACTAGCAAATATTCCAACAATATTATAATATTGAATCATGTCTTTTGATAAATCGTCAGAAGTTACAGGCTTATGTTGCCCAGGCTGAATGAATAAGTCTGAAGGGAACAGAGATTTAGTATTTTCTTCGAACATCATCATACTATCCCAATGGTGAACATGTGGAGTCATGATAAATCTAAAAGTTTTCTTGCCTGTTTTCAGTGTTTCATTTTCCCAAAAGGAGATATGGTCAACTGGCACATTATACCAACCTGTAAGATTCAACTTCGAACTCACGTCACTACATAATAGTCTTGTTTTGGGTGCTTTTAGAAAATCCATTCCTCCCCATTCATCACTTTCAAAATGCAGAAATGCAACATACATGAGTTTTTCCAATGGAATTACTTCCTTTACTTTCTCAGCAATCTTTTCATACATACCGATAGGGCCTGTATGAATCAGTGTCGGATTGTCATCGTCAATCAAAAACTGGTTAAAGGTAATTTGAAATCCTGGAACGAAGCCAGATATTCTATATATGCCGTCATTTATTTCAGAAATATCGACCTCGACATCTTTATCAGCGTAGAAGGTTCGGCTAACTTCTTCGGGCAATGCTAAAGTTATTTCGAAGTTAGATTATATAAAGAATTTCTTTCAGAATTGAATATGGCAAGGTGTGAATT
>JBKPEN010000257.1:0-2635 GCA_046728425.1 Thermoproteota archaeon | reverse complement strand
CACTAGAGTCAGCACAACCATCCAAAGAGTCACTGGTTGAGGACAGTGCTGAGATACTCTCTGCAGTCCGCGAAGTTTATCCTCAAATAAATGAAACGCTTGAGGCTGTCGTGCTAGACGGCTCCATGAATACTCTGCTTAAGGTCCCAGTGTCCGAAGTCATCAAGAGGCTTAATAGCGCGGAGGGAGCTAAGTTCCTGGTAATAGACGGTATTGTCACCCAGAGGCTAGTCGATGCAGCAGACAAGGCTGGTATTGAGTATATTATAGGACATCGAATGACAGACTTGAAAAAGCCAGCAGATATCCGAATCAGAACATTTGGTGACATTGGTATAAGTAACTAGTAAGGATAATGCCTGAAATCAAGCTACAGCACATATTGACGTTGATAGAGCTCCTTTCCAAAGGGGCCCGCCATAATTTTGTGGAGCTAACAACTACTCTGCTTGGTAAGGATATTGGCAGGTCGCAACAGGCAGCCTCGAAGCACCTGCTAGACTTGGAAACCTCTGGCTACGTCGAGCGTCTGAAAAAAGGACAAAAATATGCAGTCAAGGTCACAGACAAAGGCTATTCTGAGATACAGAGTCTCTATTTGTCCTTGAGGGCTGCCCTTGAATCTGCGCCTGCGACAATGGATTTTGAAGGCAATGTCATTTCGGGTATGGGGGAGGGGGCCTACTACATGTCGCTGGAGGGCTATAGGAGACAATTCAGAGAAAAATTGGGATACGAGCCGTATCCTGGGACGTTAAATGTCCGGCTAACCGATCAGATATACATGAATGGCCGGCTTGAGCTTGGTAAGCATCCCTCCATATTCATTAATGGATTTAGTGATGGCACACGTACATATGGTTGGGTCAAGTGCTATCGCGCAACCATAAATGACGGTGCAATAGATAATGCTGCTGTACTTGTACTCGAACGTACACACTATGATGATAGCATGCTTGAAGTAATAGGGCCGATATCAATCAAGCAGGCGTCAGGTATCAAAAACGGTGACAGAATAAAGGTGCAGGTGCAGCTTGATTAAATGCCGTAGATTGAATCGCCCAGCTCTTCCTTTATTTTTGAACTCTTTGATCCAGGTATTGGGGTTGACAGCCTTATAACTTGAACATTTAGGTTGCGTTTCTTGCAGTTGTCGGCAATTTCTTTTTCGCTGTGTGCCTGGTCATATCCAAGTGCAATTACATTTGGCTTGACATATTCAACTGTGTCGTAAAGTGTGCCCTCTTTGCCGATTATTGCTAAATCGACAAAATTAAGCGAAGTCACAAGGTCTTTGCGGAGTTTTTCATCATGATAAATCTTTCTGTATTTCTTTATCTTCTGAGCGGTCGACTGCCTTGCTACAACTACCACAAGCACATCACCCTCTGCTTTTGCAGCCCTAAGTGTATGAATGTGACCAGGGTGGATGAGATCAAAAACTCCTCCTACGAGAACGACCTTTAGTGCATCACGTCCGATGAATGTAAGCTTAGTTGAGTCAGATTTTTCTACTAGGCCAATTTTGGCAAGACGGCTTACCAGAGAATTGTAAAATTCTTCGCTGATGGGCAGCCGGGCCCTTAGCCTCAAGTATGGTGGAATGGAAGGATCTAACATGCTAGAATACAGGTTAGCAAGAATGGTCTTGTCTAGCGGGTCCATCTGGAAATCTCTACTACGTGGCAATAGCGAAATCATTAATGTTATAAACTATTGCCCGCTTGTAGAAAGTTTACAACATTCCCTAATTGAATCAAAGCAATTATACTGTAATCTAGGCAAAATTTTTTTGGACAGGATCATTCCTTTGTAACGTTCAGGTAATGTATATAATAGTTCTAAAGGAACTTCTCGCAAAATGCTAATTCAACAGGTCGATAAATATACACTTAGATAATAATATTATGAATCTGATCCAACCATGTAACCGAAAATCTCTTGATAAATGGCTTTTGCGATCCTCTAGCGATAATTAAAAATCTGACTATGCTTGAAAACTTAAAGATATTAGATCTTCTCATATCTAACGGTAACAACGATTTAACGAATTTGGTTGGAAACATGATCTAGTTGTTATCACGCTGTTTGTCATAGAGATTTTGTTGCTCTGCTTACAGAAAACTAGTGAAAGAGCGTGAAGAAACCTGAATATAAATTGAAAAGGATGTATAGATATATGTGCCATAAACGCCGTGCGAAATGCGATTGAGATAGTATTGTCGTCTCCAACCGAAATAAAGAAAAAGCTTGAGGAGAATTGGTTAGGATTTATAAAGGCAAACTCTGTGAAGCTTTCGCTTGGCACAATAGATGGCTCTAGCCCACCTTCGATCTTTGTGGGTCATTATGGCTATCCAAAGGTTAGGATAGGACCAATGATACCTCCATTGCACGGAGATACCACCATCTTTGACAGAACAGAACTGTGGACAGGTAAAAGCCTTGAAGAAATAGCGAAGTACCGTCTGTCACTTGTGCTAGGTACAATGAATGTGAATATACATGACATTTCTAGCAGATATCTTGAGAACATGCAAGAGCTTGCTCTGTCGGAGAGGCCCGCAGAAACTGAGGCCACATTTGAAAAGGGGGCCATAGTGGATGTCCACATGCAAAAAGAACTTAGACTGGA
>JBKPEN010000129.1:0-9668 GCA_046728425.1 Thermoproteota archaeon | reverse complement strand
TTGTACACTATAGACACAGCTTGAGGACTCAAAGGAATATACACAACAGCACCGTTCTCATCAGGAATCCCAACTATTGCTAAGTCACTGTCCTCTGCTTTAGCTTCTTTTATTTCTATGTCCGTCAAATATTCTACGTCTACATTGCCTGATGAGGCGAGTTGCTGATTTTCATACTCGGCAGCCCATCTCTGAACAAAAGGAAATGCTGATGATGTAGATACAACATCGATTGTTGTGGGTATAGTGGAGGAGGATGATAATGATGCTGTTGTTTGAGAGCTGGTGTTATCATTAGCAGTTAGATCACTCTTCTCAGCCATATCACGCATAGGTGGTTGGTTAGATCTTGGCTGGAAATAAGATGTAAATGCAACGGAGGTTATTGCTAGTATTGCTATTGTAACTAACCCAATTATTAACAGTGATATTATGGCAACTTTTTTCTTCTTGCTCAAAATAACCATGCTAAATACACCACCATGTTTTCAAGATAACTAAGAAATATCATCATCTTCTACCACCAGCGTTTTTGAAAGTGTCATTTTCCTTATGCTCCTTGCTGTAAGATAATACAGGAAACAGGCGATTCCAAAAAGTACAGGATACCACCATACTATACCATAAAATGAGAGGTTAAGCGGCGTCATCACGTCTTTTGGCCATTCCCCAAAAAGAGTAAAGTAGGACAGATCTTCAAGCCATATGAAATTTAGTATGTTACCTGTGCCCCACAAAAGACCTTGCAGCTTTACAGCCTTGGTTGTTTTAAAAACCAGTTTGTCAAAAAAAGGGTTAAACGATATCAGAACTGCCAAAAGCAGCAGTATGACATGATAAAAGTAAAGCTGGTAAACAATATGAATATTCATAGGGTAAACCAACACACCAAGTCCGATAGGGCTTGCAAGTAGCATGTGTTCTATCAATCCATAGAGCATTGCAAAGAGAAATATTGAGACTGCGGATGTGAGGTTTACAGGCCTCAATGGAAACCTCTTGCTAAAAATGAGTGGTGTCATTTACTTTTTGCTTTAATATGGCTGCTTTACAATTTATGGCTACTGCTATGAAATGTCAAAAATAGCTCGAATGTTAAAATCTTTCTCAAGCAGTCGTGAGGTTATCTGTTGAAGATTGTGTATATACACATCCTTTGGAAATATTTACCTCTAGCAGAAATGACGCACAGATCTTATCAACACATGGTTAATTAGAGATGGTGGTTTCCCACAGGCAGGTATTCAGGACAATTTCCCAGATATGGCTAATAGAGTATACATTCTTCTATGCCAGCATCCTAGGCGTTCTAAACATGGAAAATTGTGCAAGGTTTGATATTCTCTATATTATGACCTGCTAGCCTGATAGAGTCACTTAGATGATCAATTGTCCCCAGTCTTAGATGTATCGTTGTTGAATTGTTTTAATCATTAGTCTCCACCGAGTTCTTTGCGAAGCGCAGGCACGACGCGGGTGCCTATCAATTCGATAGCTCGCATAATCTTCTCTTGTGATAATGAGCCTGGATTCATCTGAAAAGTGATACGCGAAATGCCACCACCTAGTGCTTTGCTATGTCGAACGATCTTCTTGACCACGTCATCCGGATCACCGATGAGCAATGCGCCTTGCGGACCTCGCTGAGCGTCAAAGCCTGCTCGAGTCATCGGACGCCATCCGCGCTCCTTTCCAATCTCGGTGAAGGTACGCGCATATCCTGGAAAGAACTCATCGGCGGCCTCTTGGGTTGTCTCTGAGACATATCCAAGCGAATGTATCCCCACCTTCAATTGAGCAGGTGAATGTCCTGCTCGCCTCCCAGCCTCTCTGTAGAGATCGATTAGTGGCCGGAATTGGCGCGTTTCGCCGCCTATGATTGCGACCATTAAGGGCAGTCCAAGCAATCCTGCACGGATAAATGATTCCGGGGTTCCACCAACACCCAACCATATAGGTAAAGGATTCTGCAAGGGCCTTGGGTAGACTCCCTGTCCAGTCAAGGTAGGCCTATATTCGCCGGACCAATGCACATGCTCATTGTCACGAATCTTCAGCAGTAAATCAAGCTTTTCTGCGAAAAGCGAGTCGTAATCTTCTAATTGAAGGCCAAATAGGGGGAATGCCTCAATGAAGGAACCACGCCCCACAACCATCTCTGCCCTACCCTGCGACAGAAGATCAAGGGTTGCGAATTCTTGAAACACCCTTACTGGGTCGGCTGCGCTTAATACCGTTACGGCACTAGTGAGACGTATACGTTGTGTTCGCGCGGCCGCAGCTGCTAAGATGATAGCAGGAGCCGAATCAAGGAACTCTCGACGGTGATGCTCACCGACTCCAAATACGTCCAACCCGACCTGATCGGCATATTCGATTTGTTTTACCAAGTTTTGCAAACGCTCAGATGGACTGACTGCGAGGCTAGCGTCGTCAAATGCCGCTGCGAAGCTATCAATCCCAACTTGCATTTTTGGAACTATTTCTTGTTCTCTTGCCTCATCTTTCTGCATTACCTGTACTTTTGAGACAGGATGTGCTTTGTGTTGATTAGAAAGCGAATTTACCTTATCTGCTAATGAATCTTTAACCATAGTGTCATAATAACCTGATCCTATTTAAGACCAGTAGCGATATCTTACTTAGTAAGTCAGGATTACCGGACATAGTTAGCCTAAGTTAACCTATAGTTTGCAGATATTGGGCTGTGACAAGAGTAGTGGAGAAGATACGAAAATACTCAGCAGCTGCCGGCTCACGTGATTCATGATTGATAATTTGTACTCTACCTGAGAATAATTCTCATTGCTTGAAACAAGTTCTCTTGAACTAAATAATGAATTTGCTAGTTGCCAGAATTGTTGATCATTGTCCCTGATGGTGGTTTTGACTAAAAAGCTTCAAACCTCTACATGAAAATATTTGATCTGGAAGGAGTATTTAGGAGAGGTTTGGTATTGACATTTCCTTTGCTTTTCCTCGCAGAAATAGCGCCAAACCAATTGATGCTAAAGATAATATGACAGCCGTTAGAAATATGGAATTGTATGCATTTGTATTTGGAAATAATGCAATATACCCTGCTATTACCACAGGGGATTGATTTGCCTGCATATACATGCCTGCAAGTGCAGGTCCTATTGAACTGCCAATGATCCTCATAAGGTTGTTCGTCCCGAGTGACATTCCTGTATGTTGTATAGGAGTTGCTAGCATAGTGACATTCATTGCTCCTACATTTGTCAAAGATAGTCCTGTTGATAGTACTGCTAGGCCAAGAGAAATTGTCATTAGGTCAGAATGAAATGCCAATAGCGCCAAAAAGCCTGCAGTTGTAACTGCGATACCTATGATGAGTGGTCTAATAGATCCCATCTTTGCAACTATTAAGCCTGAAGTTGGACCAAATATTAGAAGCACAATTGCAAAGGGCAATTGCACATATCCGGCTTCTGCAGCATCCAATCCAAAGCCAAAGGGCTGAGGATTTCTTACAAGTACGGGTATTGTTTGAAACACCATGAACATTGAAAAGCCTACAACCAGTATTATGATGTTACTAGGAAGTATAGCCTTGTGCAAGATTAGCTTAAAGTCAACAAGGGGATATTTCTCTCTCCTTTCTATAATCACGAAAAGCGCGAACGTGGCGACTCCTAGTATTATCAAATAATATACTAGAAAACTAGGCGAAGCGCTACTAATACTAATACTACCATTTCCAGTTGTTTGTGAAAGTGTCAGTGCAAGCAAAAAAGACGTAATAAAAGTCGCAAGTGTAATTGCGCCTTTGACATCAACTTTTCCATCCTTAGGATAACTAACTGCTACTGGAGCAATCTCTGCCATACTATTTGGATTTTCTGCTCGCTTGACTTCATGGCTTTGCTTGCCATAGTTGAACTTGCTGTTTATTACAAACAGTGCTATTGCAATTGGGATGGCAGAAAGGAATGTTGCTTGCCATCCATAGTTTTGGATTACGATACCTCCAAGCAAAAGACCTAAAACCGCTCCTGAGGCAAACATTGAGGAAATGACGCCTTGGCCTATAGACATCTTCTCCCTAGGAAATTGGTCTCTTATTATGCTAAATGCTATTACAAACATGGCCATTCCTATCCCCTGTACCGCTCTTGCTGCAATCAGAAAGTAGATGTTTGGTGAAAAGCCTGCCATGGTTAGTCCTATTATATAGGCAGCTAATATTCCAAGTAGAACTTTCTTTTTTCCGTATATGTCTGCCAATTTTCCTGCAATTGGTGTCATGACTGCACCGGAAATTAGATACGCCGTCAGTATCCAAGCTGACATGCTATATGAGACATCAAAATCGCGGATAAGGTCAGGAATCGCAGGTATCAACATAGTCTCCGCATACATGGCCATAGTTGCAAGGCTGGCTAGAACTGCAAGGGCTTTCCATGCAGACGACGGAATCCTGACATTAGTGTGAGTATTATCATTATGAGATGGTTCAGCCTTTTCCAACGAAATATCCGGTGCTATTTGTCTGTCATTCTATATAGTGCTAGCGTACACATAATTGCACATTAGTGACACGAATTTTTATACTATTTTGCTCTTTCAAGTAGTTATGAGCTCTGAGCTGATAGAAGAACATGACTTCCACATGGACCATTTAGACTTGGAGATTCTAAAAATTTTGGCCGATAATTGCAGAACATCTTACAGAAGCGTGGGGTTAGCCCTTGGTCTGACTACCAATACTGTCAAGAGGAGAGTAAAGCCCCTGATCCAAAATAAGATCATAGAGAAATTCATAACAAATCTGAATTTTGCTGTCCTCGGGTACACGATGAATTGTCTTCTCATAATTAGGCATCACAATTCAAATCTTGATGAAATAGCCAACTATTTGCATAGATTTGGAAACATCTATCTTCGCATAAATGCGATAGGTGGAACATCCGTTTTTGGAATTATTGTCAGGCCAAGTATGGAAGAGAAAATCATGTCACTGAAAGAAACATCCAGCCGCGATTTGTTGAGAGTAGTAGAAAAAGACAGCACAGCTTCCATAAATATCAGAGATATCTTTATCGGGTACCATACATCACATTTTAAACTAGTTGAAACAGATCTCAAAATAATAAGATGCCTACTTTTCGACCCTAGAATGACAATTATCGATATATCCAATACAATTTCAGTCTCACGCAGAACAGTCATTAGAAGGATTGAGACTATGACAGAGAATCGCTTACTCAATTTTGGTCTTGTATACAATCCCTCGGCGATGAAAGGATACAATTACTTCTCAATATTGGCTCAGGCTGATAAGAGCTTATTCCAAGACATCACCAAAAGGATCTACTCAGATTTATCGCGTTACCTTCTGAGGCAGCCTACGCTCATTCATAAAGACGTTATAATACTCAATCTCTTTAGTGAAAATGTATTTGATATTGAGAGAATTTTTAGAAAAGTGGAATCTTTCCCAGGGATAAAAAAGACAGAGGTGTTTCAGCCACTAGATATTATATGGCTGCAGGATTGGATAGTAACAGAAATCGATGAGCGAGTGAAGAAACGAGAAGAATTTTTTACAAGTTGTGCTGTTCAAAGATAATTGCAGATACCTGATAGAGAGAGAGTGTGTGTGTAAATAAATTACTTCTCCTTTACCATATCCCATGGAAATTGTTTATTCTTTTTGTAGTATTCAACTAGCCCTCCTTCAAGCAGTACCTTGCGCATAAATTCAGGAACCTGCTTTGCAGGGAAATATTCATGGGTCCTCAAGTTTTCAACCTCAAAATTAACTATGTCCACTTTAAGTTCATCTCCTTGAACTACTCTGTCTTTTATATTAGGAATTTCGAGAGCCGGAAGTCCGATTGTAAAAGCATTCCTATAAAAAATCCTTGCAAAACTTTCGGCGATTACCGCAGCAATTCCAGCGTATTTTAAAGCCACGGGAGCCTGTTCTCTGCTCGATCCTCCACCAAAATTCTTTCCTGCGACAATGAAATCTCCTTTGCTTATCTTTTTATGAAAATCAGGATCTATGCCATACATAGCATATTTTGCCATTTCATAGGGGTCGTTTGTTCTGCTCTTGAATCTAAATGGAATTATTATGTCTGTATTGATATCGTCGCCAAAGACCCATGCCTTTCCCTTTGGAGTCGATGTGTGAATTAGAGGAGGAGGTGTTGACGAAGGCGGTGCTGGCACCAAGACTGATGAGCTAGGATTGGATGGCAGTGCATCTGTTGCTGGTGGAGTAGCAATATTATTATTATTATTACTCAGGTTACTCATGTCATGTACCTCCTAGGATCGGCGATCTTTCCTTCTATTGCAGATGCAGCAACTGTTGCAGGAGATGCGAGATATACCGTAGAAGTTAAAGCCCCCATCCTGCCTACAAAATTCCTAGAAGAGGAAGAGACACATATTTCCTCTTCTCCTAAAGCTCCGAGATGAGTGCCTACGCAAGCACCACATGTAGCATTTGTAAATACGGCGCCAGCATCAAGATATATCTGAACATATCCCCTTCTGATCGCCTCCTCATACACTTTGACGGAAGTAGGCGTTACAATGCATCTGGTGTTTTTATGCACCCTTCTTCCTTTTAGTATTCTTGCCGCCACCTCTAGATCCTCAATCCTCCCATTTGTAGCAGATCCAATGAAAGCTTGATCAACTTCTAATCCCGCCATCTCATCAACTGAGTGAACCACATCAGGATGATCAGGGCCTGCAACCATGGGCACTATCCTGTTACATTCAATTTCCATTTTGTCTAGGTACTCCGCATCTTGCCCTGGTTGAATCTGTATAGACTGTTTATCGGTGTTTTTATTTGCTCTTGGATTTTGGTCTAGGTAATCCTTGGTTATCTTATCAAAGGGAAATACAGAGATCTTTGTTCCACATTCCATAGAAGCATTGCTTATGCAGGCTCTAGAATCCATAGTAAAATCCTTTCTTACTTTATCATCTGAAAAGAACCATTCCAATGCCCTATAATTTGCCCCATCTTCACCCATTTTCCCAATAAAGTCTAATATCAGGTCTCGAGCAAATACACCATTTTCAAAATTACCAGACAACACTACTTTAATGGTCTCAGGTACACGTAGCCACATTCTTCCCGATGCCCATATAGCAGCAATTTCAGTACTTCCAATTCCCGTGGCAAATGCTCCTACACACCCAGCTTGGCATGTATGAGAGTCTGCTCCAAGAATTATCATGCCCGGCGATGCAAGATATTCGAGGATGTGCTGGTGAGATATAGAGCCTTCAACTAACATACAACCTTGATCTGCAGCAAACTCTCGCATCATAGCATGCAAATTTGCGACCTTTTCGTCTGCAGCTGGAAATGTATGATCGATTACCAGAAGGACTTTTGATGGATCTCGTAATTTGTCAATTCTCATTTCTTTCAAAGACTTGATAGCTAATGGCCCGGTGCTATCTTGAGCCATTGCAAGATCTACATTTACTATTGCAATATCCCCTGCCTTGAGCTGTCTGAGACTTGAGTCCTTACTAATGTTGGAAGAAGAAGAAGAAGAGGAGGAGAGATCTACAACAGATTTCATGCTGAGCGCCTTCTCTGCAAATGTTAAAAAATTATCTTTCAGTATCTCTTTTGCACTGTCAACAGTCACTTGAGGATCTGTCTGTTGATAATTAGCAGTTGTCAAAGTTATAGTATACTTGGAGATTGTTTGTTTTAAATGTTTGAGATATTAATTAATCTACGTGCTAAAAGAGCCCATCGAAACAGCAAGCCTTCTGGCTATGGACATTGAAATCTATCAGGGATCCATTAAAGAGCCTCGGTTATGAGGCCGAGCTTATCAGTAAGCTCCATGTTTTGAGAGTAGTCAACGGGACATGTAATTACAGAGACTGAGTCATCTTCAAGAGTAGATTTTAGAGTTGGGAGGAGCTCTTCGGTATGATTGATCCGATATCCCTTCGCTCCAAAGCTTTCGGCATATTTGACAAAGTCCGGAGTATGAAAATCGACAGAAGAATGATGTCCTAGCTCCAAATCCATTTTCCATTTAATCAGTCCGTAAGAATGATCTTCCCAAATCAGAACTACAATAGGTACGTGCTCTCGTACGGCTGTTGCCAACTCTGAGCCAAGCATCAGGAATCCTCCATCTCCAACGGCAGCAAGCACCTTGCGTTCTGGACAGGCGAGCTTGACTGCTATAGTTCCGGGCAAAGCGAACGCCATAGTTGATAGCCCGTTTGAAATCAGACAGGTATTGGGCTTATAGGTTGGATAAAGGCGAGCCATCCACATCTTTACTGCACCTGTATCAACCAGTACGATATCTGACTCTCCAAGTGCTAGACGAGTGTCTGAGACTATTCTCTGAGGTTTAACAGGGAATGAATCATCTCTTGCTCCCTCTTCAAGCTCTTCTCTGAGCAGGTTTACGATCTTGCAGTTTTGGGCTTTTAACCCTTCTTTAGGGTTTACCACTTTTGCAAGGTTATCAAGCGCCATCGACAGGTTGCTCTCAATGCCAACTGCAACAGGGTAATGTATGTCAACTTCAGCAGGATACCGAGAAATATGTACGATCTTCTTGTCGCCTTTTGGGTTTATACGTATTGGATCAAACTCCTGAAGGTCGTAGCCGACACAAATGAGTGTATCTGACAGATCAAATCCAAAGTTAATGTAATCATGTAGCATAAAGCCTACCGTTCCTAGGGCATTGGGATGCTTGTCTGGAAATACTCCTTTTCCCATGAAAGTGGTTGCCACAGGAATATTGAGGTGTTCCGAGAACCGGATTAGTGCATCCTGAGCGTTATCTCGCGCAGCGCCATGACCCGCAAGCACGATAGGAGACTTTGCTGTCTCCAATACCTTAGCCGCTCGAGAGACCTGCGATGGAGACGGTGCACTATCATACACTTGAGACCGAAGCAGAGGCTGGAGACTTAGAGACACTGACATTCTTTCAAGATCTTCTGGGATACAAAGATAGCAAGACCCAGGACGTTCTGTCTGCGCAAGCTTGAACGCCTTTCTTGCCATTTCCGGTATAGCACTGGGAATTTTTATTTCTGCTGCCCACTTTGTTATGGGCTTGAACATATTGATGAGATCTACAAACTGATGTGTTTCTTTGTACTGGCGGTTAAGGCCTACTTGGGCACTTATAGCAACTAAGGGGACACTGTCTGTATACGCATCTGCGGTCCCCAATAGCAAGTTAATGGCTCCAGGTCCCAACGTTGCGCTACATACTCCAGCTTTGCCAGTAACGCGGCCGTACATGTCTGCCATAAACGATGCAGATTGTTCGTGATGAACTAAGATGAAACGAATCGATGAATCAGCTAGTGCATCTATAAAGTGGATGTTTTCTTCGCCAGGAATTCCAAAGACATATTTGACACCTTCATTTTCGAGGCATCTGACTAAAAGCCTGGCAACGGTTGTCGTCGACTCTTCAATTGGAGTAGGTTTTTGTTTTGTTACTTTGCCTTCCATGCCTTGTACATCATCTAGCAGGCATTGCATTAAAAGGAAGTCGTTTTTAATCAATCATCGTGGTGTTATTCTCTTCTCTATTTTCTTTCTGTGAATCAAAGACAAAAACAAAATTCAAGAAGATACAATATTTGCTGCTCTAATTGCAACATCATTGCAG
>JBKPEN010000016.1:0-3763 GCA_046728425.1 Thermoproteota archaeon | reverse complement strand
TACAACGAGAGCTACAACTTTGTTAGAGAATTTGCAAATATGATGATGCAAGGTAACCCCCACTTTATTGAGCTGAAATCTTATATGCATATTGGCATGTCGACACAGAGACTACAGCGAGACCACATGCTGGAAATGCATGAAATAAGGAACTTTGCAGCAGAGCTGTGTGCCAAGATGCCTTCATTCAAGGTAATGGATGAAAGTGAGGTTTCAAGGATAGTGGTATTACAGAATGAGGTGCGCTATGTGGACAGATGGATTAAGGAATACATGCTTTAAGTGTCAAAGCTTTAGATACCATAGGGCAAATTTTTCAAGTGCCCTTTTTCGATGAGAATACTCATTCTTGCTTTTCTTTAGCTCCGCAAATGTGAGGTCGGTGCCATCGGGGACAAATATAGGATCGTAGCCCCAACCGCCCTCAGTTACCCTGTCAGATATCCTGCCGTCAACCCTTCCATCGGATATTGACAAGGTTATTCCATTATAGAAAGCAATCAGTGAGCGGAAGTACGCTGACCGCTTAGCGGATCCAATAAGCAATTTTAGTATACCGTCATTTCCTATGGTTCTGTATACGAATGATGAATATGGGCCTGGAAAGCCGCCAAGGCTGTTGATAAAGAGGCCGTCGTCTTCGACCATGACTTGCCTTCCTATTTTTGCAAATGCAGTTTTTACCTTTTCCGTTACTATCTCCTCAAGAATGTCTGATTGGATTTCAACAAGGTAGATTTGCGAAAAGTCGACGGAGATGTTTCGGGCCGAGAGTATTGATTGGACTTCAAAGAATTTATTTTGGTTTTCGCTTGCAAAGGTGATGTTTTCCATAATCTAAGTCATCCTTGCATATCTTCCGCGCTGCTCTATCTTCCTGACATTTACTAGAATTTTATCCATCCTTTTTCTGCCGGCAACACTAGTATAACCTTCTACAAAGCGAGGAAAGGCTTTTCTGACTGCTATGTGTGCACTGGTAAATACTTCTTTTATGAGTCTAATATCGGTTGCCATGTCTTCGATGCGCTCTGAATAGTACGAAAGACCAAAGTCTAGAAGAACAAGTCTTTTGTTCATCACAAAATTTGAAGTCGTCAGGTCGCCGTGGATAATTTTGCTTGTGTGTAACAGTGCGGCACAACGACCTATCTGGTAGCATATGTCTAGTGTTAGCATGTCTCGGGTATTCTGTCCTTCAATAAACTCCATTATTATTTCAGCCTTGCCAGGGTCAACGAAATGTACAAATGGAGTCATGACGCCTGCGGACTTTGAGGCAGACATGATAGTTGCTTCATGTATAGTCCTATGCTTTCTGATTGCAGAGTCTAGCTCTGTATGGCGGTAGGACTTGGGTGAGCGCACTTTGGAAATCGCCTTCTTGCTGTTCCACTCTACAATGTAGATGTCAGCTTCTGCTCCCCTTTTTATCAGCAATGGCTGCAATAGTAATATATGCTCTGCTTTCAAGATAAAAATGTGGTGAGTTTTGAACCAGCACCGGGCGAAAAAATACTCCTTGATGAAGACTGCTCCGAGGACAGGCTGAGAAGCGGTATACTCCTGCTGACTGACCATAGGTTGGTATTTCAAAGGACGCAAGGCAGAATAGCAACTCTTTCAAAAAAAGAGACTGAAGTTGTTCTTGACGTACCACTTAATAAAATATCTTCTGTCAGGTCTGAAGGATTCCTTGTGAAAAAGCTGGTAGTAAATGTATCAGGAGACCAGATCTACAAGTTCGGTGTGTTTAATAATGGCAAGTGGGAGCGCCAGATAAAGGAGATTACTAGCGGCGCCAGCTGACATGTACAATGTCAAGTCGCCACGACTGCTGCACGGTCGACTCTTCTACTTGAACATTCATTTTTGTAGCCAGGTACTCCTGCAATGCAGTCCATGCGATCTGAGCACCGTTGTCGCCGGCGTACTTGATTGGACAGACAAATAATTTGGCATCTTGTCTGCTGCATACGCTATCAAGCATCTGAGCAAGCCTCTTATTTGCTGCTACCCCACCCACAATCATCATTTCTTTCTTGGTGGTGAAGGAAAGAGCCCGCTCGACAGCCTCTGCCAACATTGCAAATGCTGTTTCCTGCAGTGAGTAGCATGTCTCTGTCAACGGAGCATTGCATGAAACAAGCTTGACTGCTGCAGTCAGCAGGCCGGAGAATGAGACATCATTTCCTTTAACGATGTACGGTAGTTGTATGTAATTTCCAGTCGATTGGCTTGCCAATTGTTCGATCTTATTGCCACAAGGGGAGGCAAAGCCAAGAGCCCTGCCGAATTGGTCGAGCAATTGTCCGACTGTGATGTCAAGTGTCTCGCCAAAGACGCGCCAGCGGCTATGGGAAAATGCAAGTATCATCGTATGGCCACCTGACACTAGTAGCACAAGCGGATCGGAAGCGCCTGTGAGCATAGCTCCAAGCTCAATATGACCAAGGGCATGGTTGACAGGTACAAGCGGCTTCTTGTAAAATCCTGCAACTGTCCTTGAGATCACCGCACCAACGCGCAAACACGGCCCAAGACCCGGTCCGGCGGAGTACCCGATAATGTCTATATCCTTCATTGTGACATTAGCTGACTTTAGAGCATTTCTCAGAATATCTGGCGACACCTCAACGTGGTGCCGCGACGCTTCGCGTGGGTGTATACCGCTTCCCTCCGGTGCCTTATAGACACTGCGGATATCAGAGAGCATCTTACCTCTTGAGTCAACTACAGAGCAACCAAATGTATGCGCAGTACTTTCAATTCCAAGGCACAGCATTGTTATTATGTCACCCCCTGCTTGTAGCTGACGTTATCTTAATAACGTCACCATTTTTCAGCTGATGGGTGGCAGCGATCCTCTGTTTTGTCCTTGCGTCAACTGCATATAGAAAACCCTTTGCTAGATCGGAGTGTATTGCTTCTGCTAGATTCTTGGCCGTTGAGCCTTCAGGCAGAAGCCAGACATCAGGCAGAATATTTCCCTTCTTGTCTGTGAGTTTAAACTCGTCTTCCACAGGGTATACCGCCATCATGCGGAGTAGCTTAAAACATGCAATGTTGATAGCTTCTTGAACTCCCGTAGAACCATATTTTTGCATAAACGTCTTGACTATGTCAAGTGCCTTTAGTTGCGGGGCACTTAACACCACCTCGGGCTTGACATCAAATGAAGCATCGCCAGGCAGGTAATGTAGAATGCCTTTTTTGGACGCCTTTCTCAATAGCGCTTCGGCTTCTGAGGCACAGGGAACTGGCTCAAGGCCATCAGCTTTCATCTTCTTGATATTATTATCTGCTGCTGGCAAGTCAGCCTTGTTGGCTGCTATCAAAAATGGTTTTGCTCTTGTGCGTAGCACTTTGCAAAATTGGAGTATATCATTTTCAGTCCATGCCACAAGCTTTTTTGAAGATAAGCCTGATGCTTGGACTGCATCTGTGATTGTCTGCTCGTTTATTGCAAGACCCGATAAGCGCTTCGCAAGAAGCTGTTCCAGCTTTTGACCTTGACTCTCGGCTTCCCTTGCAGTCTTGCCCCAGTCTCTTCCAATGATCGATTCCAGCCATAGATCAAGTTCCTCTTCTATAAACTGGATATCAAATATTGGATCACCAGTTCCAGCTGGAACCGGTCTGCCGTTGTTGTCTGTTGAACCAGAAGCATCTATTATATGTATGAGAGCGTCGGCCTGCCTTGCATCATCAAGGAACTTGTTACCAAGTCCCTTGCCTGCATGTGCCCCTGGCACAAGGCCTG
>JBKPEN010000229.1:0-6243 GCA_046728425.1 Thermoproteota archaeon | reverse complement strand
TAATGAGAGGCATATGTAAGTGTCTTGCTATGGCTGGTTTATATGTACACTGGCAACTGGTGTTGGCACTACTTGTTCGGTGGACTTTCCATTTGACTTAGCCAACTCGTAGAGCGCAAGCAGGTAGCGCTTGATGAACTTAACTCCTGGCGACGGCCTGCGGCCCTTCTCATAGTCACTTAGGACGGAGGGAGTGAGGCGCATATGCCTTGCAAGGTCTGCCTGCTTGATCCCAAGCTTTTTCCTACAATATTTTAGCTGTTGTGGAGGATTGTCGCTCAATACCACAGATCCGGCGATCCATGTCAAGTCGTCGCTAGCACTAATGTTCGTAGACAAACGTTAAACAAACACCTGACGGGTGATAAAAAGATTTTCTAATAACATGTGCTTGTTTGCTAATGTTGTCCACGAGATGCGATAAACTGAACTGGCTAAACTCCAATGTGATTGGGTGCACCTGCTGTCCAAGATTATCACATTATATCAGGCAAATTGGCCAAGAAAAAGTCAAGAGGTTTGCGGGCGAAGAGTACTGGTCGCGGCCTCTGCCAAGCTGGGGCGATCCAAATGCGCGGTTACTGATAGTTGGGCTCGCGCCAGCGGCACATGGCGGCAACAGAACAGGAAGGATGTTTACAGGCGATGGCTCTGGAGAGTGGCTTGCAAAGGCTATGTATGAATCAGGATTTGCAAACATGCCGACGAGCAGGTCAAAGGATGACGGGCTTGTACTCAAGGATGTCTACATTACTGCGGCAATTAGATGTGCGCCACCAGATAACAAGCCACTGTCAACTGAGCTAGCCAACTGCGCTCAATACCTTGTTACAGAGCTGCAGATTTTGGATAATATTAAAGTCATTGTCATGCTGGGCAAGATTGGATTTGATGCTTACTGTAGAGCAGCAGGATTGAGAAGGCTTAAGTTTAGCCATGGGGCAAGTTATGAAATAAACGGTAAGGTACTACTTGCCTCATATCATCCAAGTAGGCAGAATACTAACACGGGCAAGCTGACATGGCAGATGTGGTGCGACATTTTCAAAAAGGTAAGATCTATTTTAGGTTCTTATGAATAGAGGACGACATAATCATTCAATTTGGCTCGAAGCCAAAATTGATAAGTAGGGATTACTATTCTCTGCGGGAGTGCTACTACCTCAAAAGAGGCTATTGCTTCTGCAAAAAGTTAGAAGATAGAACAACAAATTATTGTGTTGTTGGAGATTTGTATAGAGTGCAGTTATGATACATAGCACAAAGTCTATTTTTTGTTTGAATCGATATCAGTAGTTACCTGGTCAATCTTGTGGCGCAGGGCTTCCTTAATCTTGGTATTGTCTATCATGTTGAGTGAGCCTTTGCAGTTAGGGCACTTGAAAAACAATTCAACTGCTACGTCAAATTTCATCCGCGGACAGTCACGGTTGCCGCAGTGATAAAACTCTGTTGATTCTTCATATTCAAGACGATTATGGAGCCGATCGAGGATCTTTTTCTTCTGATTATCAATGAAATTGTCGACCTGATCTTGCTTGGCGCGCCAGCGGTAGACGAACCAACCTTTCTTTTCGTCTTTTACGCGGATGCCAGTTATTAGTGCCTTACCAAACATGTCATAGAGAACCTTGCGTACGATGTTTATCTTTAGTCCTGTTGCGCTCGCAATCTCCTCGTCTGTCACATCCTTGGTGTTCAAGAGGGCGCGGGCAACCTTGAGGTACTCCTCGCCTCCGATCAAACCAGCAATTTTGACAAAAGAGTCCTCATATTCTATGGAGTGCATCTGATGATAGTAATACGTGTGTTTTTTTCTGATATATACTTAATGCATATAAGCACTATCTGTACAGTAGAGGGGATAGATACCACCAGAGTAGTCACTCATATAGCCCCATACGTCAGCACTTACCTGAAGCCTACGAAATGTTGATTTTTGCCGATCGTCTAGGACATCATAGACCATCTGACCTATCACTATCTGGTCCGGCTTACCAAGTGACGTCATTTTCGTTGCTATATTGATAGTATGGCCCAAGATGTCAAAGTGGGGTCTCTTGAGCTTTTTGCCGTCTACGTTGAAACTATCCCATCCATATTGTACCACGACATTTTCACCTAGGTCTATGCCAACTCGGACATTCATTTCAGCATAGTCATACTGATTCAAGATGGGGTTTATGCCTTCCCGGATTATCTTGATCATGGAGTGGGCACAGTTAACTGCATTGATGCATGGTAGATACTTGTCATCGGTTGCAAGGAAAAATCCCATGATTGCATCTCCCACATATTTCAACACATAGCCGCCATACGCCGATATCGTGATCGACATTTCCTGTGTGAACGCTTGGATTATGGCGGCGAGCCTATCAGTCGGCAGATCAGATGACAATTTAGTGGAGCCGACAAGGTCTATGTAGAGGATTACGAGCATAACCTTTGATTTGGAGTATTTGGCAAGAATTTCATACGTTTCTTCAGTAGAGATATCGAACCTGGATTCGACCTTAAGCGCCTTCCATACTCTCTGCTGGGCCATCTTGATCGCCTTGTCAAGGTCGACTACAGCATCGAGGTAGAAAGACGCCAAGAGCCCAGCTTCAGGTACCTGCTTAGGGAGTCTATCCGTCTCATGTATGCTTTGGATTACCTTGTCGACATCTTCAGGGCTGATGTCGAGCTGGAATGCAATTATCTCCGGGGATATGCCAGAATTGTACAAGTTAATTATAGTCTGCTGTTGGCTCTCAGTCATATATGATAAGATTTGGTCTTGAGCATTAGATATATACTATTATTTGTATTTGCATTCGCTTCCAGCGAGAATAATAATAATGACCGCTGCAAGTAATATACATGTAGAGCAATGGCAAGCAAGAATCAAGACGAAGAAAAAGTCCTGCTAACGCTGTCAAATATTAAGTATTTAGTAGAAGGGCTTGACGCTTTGCTGACTACTGATCTGGATGGCGACAAGCGTACTAAGGTAATTCAGCTGCGCAACGACCTCTTATCTCATATAAATAGCATATTTAACGATTATTCGTGATATCTGCTCGGACCTTGCGTAAGCTTGTTTGTATACAGTGGCTCCTTTTTCATCAGCTTACACCTCTCAAGTGATCCAGTGAATATCAGGGGCTTGATAACGCAGAGAGAATGTGAAAATCGGACTTGGTGGTAAAGGCCATCAAGCAAGATGGAGAGTTCTCGACTCTTAATCTATAAGAGAATATTTGGTTCAATTCTCTGCTCTTTTATGAGCCTTCTTTTAAAGTAGACGGTCCACCATTATACGATGAATGTCTATTGACGCCTTAGCTTATACGATGCTAGGAAGGTCATAAGTGTCATGGCAAAAAGCAGGATACCAGTTGATAGATGGCTTGCGACAAGAAAGGGCTCAAGGCGGGTAGTGACGACCAGCATGCCAAATACTATCTGCACTGACACGACTATTGCTGCTATGATTGCAGTTTTTCGTGCCGGCTTGAATTTTTTGAATGAGTATAGTGCGGTAGCAAAGATAAAGCCAGCCGTTATTACCACCAGCACTCTATGATAATGCTCAAAGAAATGCTTCTCTGAAGGCAGGCCAAAGCCGTTTGGGCACAGGGGCCATTCAGTGCAGGAGAGCCCCTGGTTCGAGGAACTGATGTAAACCCCAACCAGCATAACAGAGTACAACATAGCAAGGGCACAGAATGAAAGGCCTATCGCCACCTTTGGACTAGAGGACTGTTGTATCTCCACAGCAGAAAAAACGTACCACGTCAATTATAATCTTGGCATTTAACTTTCTTCTACTCCATTTTCCCATACCTGTTTTATGCTGTATAGCCGCTTGCTTTGCAATGGAGAAAGACGCGTCTACCGATACTGATCTAGGTAGCTATGAGGGCAGTTATCCAAAGGACCTGTTCAATAAGACAGTTATTGTAAATGAGCAGGTGATGGGCCGTGTTGCAAAGGAGACGGATGACCAAATAGTTGTTTTTAGCGATTCGGGTAATTTACGGTTTGACATCCCCAAGTCAAAAATTACGCTTTCAGGAGGTTCTGTAATGGTAGGGGAGCCGCTTGAGCAGTATGCAGTTGACAGAGATGCGCCAATGCCGGAGGATAAAAGCCTCAGACCGTCCGCTGAGGAAATACGGGAAAAGGCAGGGGAAATCCCTGTAGCAAGCGAGAAATATAGTTCGGCAGAGGGGCCGACTCTTCCAATAGAAGAGAGGAAGCCATCCATGGTAGAGGAGAAGGTCAGAGATGCTGCTACAGAGGTCAAAACCTCTGTCGGTTATGAGTTAGGACAGGCTTCCAAGACAGTCAAGGAAAAGATGAAGGATGCAGGTGAAGCTGTAGTCAATGTTGATGTAGAAGGAGCAGCAAGACAAACAGCAAGCCGGATCAAGGATTTAGCACAGTCAGGAGCTGAAGCAACCAAGGAGAAAATGGGAGCAGCTCAGAGCAATGCAGAAGCAGGGCTGAGTGTAGAGAATGTGATGAAATTTGAAAAGGAGTCGAAGCAATCATCTACAGAGACTGATCTAGGTAGCTATGAGGGCAAATATCCAAAGGACCTGTTCAATAAGACAGTAATTCTGAATAATCGGCCGATAGGACGTGTTGCAAAGGAAACAGAGGAGGTTATTGTAGTGTATAGCGACACTGATAGTTCAATAAGGTTTGATATTCCAAAATCTGAGATATCGGTGGCAGGGGCATCTGTCATTGCAAATGAAGACCTGCTATTCAGGTACAGAACTGACAGGGATGCGCCAATGCCGGAGGACAGACCTTTAAGAGCCTCAGCACAGGAAATACAGGCGGCAGCTTCAGAACAGTTAGAAATTGAAAAGGAGAGCACAACTGCGGACTCACTAATGGAAGAGGGAAGGCAGCTTGCTACAGTGCCAAGACCTGAAACGACTTCTGTGTCCAGGCCGGAAGGATATATCGACACAGAATCAGAAATGTCAAAGAAGATGAAGAGTGCAGTCGCGGAGCTCAAAGAGATAATAGTAGCAGGGACCAAAGTTGCCAAGAAGAAAGCCAAACAAGCACAAGAGACTGCCGCAGAAAAGCAGGCAGAAATGGACGCTGAGTCGATATCAAGAATGGGTGACCTTGCAATGAGATTTGCAGACTCCTTTGAGGATGTGCTATCTGAGATAAGAACACGCACTTATGCAGAGCAGGTGCAGATCTACAGTGGCTTTATCAAGCTGATTGACCAGCAGCGCACCCTAGTGGTCGCAGGTCGAGACTTTGCTGAGAGGTTAAAAGACTCAGTTAATGCCCCTGTAGTCGAACCTGGAGATATGGAGACCCGCGAGTTAAAAGCTCCACCTGAGCTTCCAGAGGAGCTTGAAGGGAACAGAAACTTGTCTGAGCGCAAGAGCACAACTACTACTACAAGAAGAAGGAGGCGAACAGGCAGTAGTAAGACAACAACAAGAAGAAGAGCCTAGTAGTGTAAGCGCGAGTTTTCGTAGAACTCTCGGTCCTCTTCTGCCATCACTATTAGCTTGTGACAATTTTCACATAGTAAATACCTAGCACTGGTAGGCAGCACTTTTTTGCACCTGCCGCAGAATTTCTTCAACAATGATGAATAATGTGCACTTCAAAGATAAAACTGTGACAACAGAAATCTAATTAAGGATGACCTTCGCCATCAAAATGGCCTACTGCATTGGCTTTGCAAAATGAAATTTCCAACGCGTTATCTTATGCAACCAGTAAGGGATTTCAAATACATCCTCACGCATTTGCCATGTTAAAGAGCCTTGATGTCGATGTGCTCAAGATAATTCAAGAAATAATCAAGATGAAAAAGCCGACGAAAAATGCAGTAATAGTAGTTGACGACATCAAAACTTTACTAGAACCAAAAAAACAGGAAGGTCCAATAGAGCAAACGTGTACGGTGCTCATTGATCCGACACCCAAGGTTACCACTGCGGAGGGGGTAGAGGGCTATACAGCGTTGTTTCGCAGCAGATTTGAGAAGACGATGCGCATTTTGGCTCAGCGGCCAGACAGCAAGCGCATATCAAAAGTGTCTGCTGTCAAGCAGAGAGTCAGGATCAGTAAGCAGGCTGAAAGAGGCGAAAAGAGCCTCCATGGCGCCGCTAGCTCGATTATTGTTGCCGGACTCTTAATGTCAAAGCGCACCAAGAAAAATGATATTGAACTAGCAATCGACGATTACACAGGGATCTTAACTGCCACTTC
>JBKPEN010000063.1:0-4647 GCA_046728425.1 Thermoproteota archaeon | reverse complement strand
TGCAAAGATAATTGATATCAATGACGTTGCAATTGACAACAATGCTAGGGGAAAGAATACTGATCTCGGGTTTGATGTTGATGTCAAAAAGCTAGTAAGGGTGCTTGAGAAACTGCTCAAGACAAAAAGAGATTTAGTCTTGGTGGGACATCTTGCTCCCTATGTGTTAAAACCTGCCGACATCAGCTTGGTAGCTGTGCTGCGCAGGTCACCGTATGAGTTAGAGAAGACTCTTAAAAAGAGAGGCTACGGTGTTGACAAAGTCAGAGAGAATGTTGCAAGCGAGATCTTAGGTACATCACTCTACGATTCGCTGAAAACCTTTGGCAAACGTAAAGTTGCCGAATTTGATACTACAGGCAAGAGCCCAGAAGAGACTGGAGACGAAATATTAGCTGCACTGCAAAAAAAACCAAAACTTTTAGGGATAGACTGGCTTATCCTTGTATCAGAAAAGGGAGACATGCGGAGATTTTTCAAATACTAATGGTATATCTTATCGTGGGAGTATTCTCCAATGAGCAAAGCAAGTGTGGCTGATATATGCCGGCTACGACAAAGACCGGCATGAATTGGCAGCAACGTTTAGCCGATCTATATGAAGCAAACGCGATGAAAATAATCCACAAGAAAAAGACACAATATATCTCTTCGAGAAGCATGCACGTGTGTGTGTTGCAGTCTAGTGTGAGTGGTATATTAAACAATATCGTTACGTACTAACAGTAGCAGGTATGGAAAAAGACCTACTGCCACATATACATCGAGGGAACTGCGCATTTGAATTAAAAATAAACAATATTTCTATAGCTATTGGAACGATGAAAGAATTATTGCAAAGCAAGTAGATCAAAGATATATTCTTGTCAGACAAGCTAATGTAAAAATTGAGCAGATACAGAGATAAGCAGAACTACTACTACAACAACAATAGACACGTATATAATATCACGCAGAGCATAGGAGAGCTCCCTAAAGCTATATCGGAGCATCGGTTAGGCAGGTATGTTACAAAAATTCGTATATATATTACTCGACGATACGGATTAGCATGGCTGCTGCAGTTGTAACACGCAAATTTGGAGAGGAGGCACTCCAGTTTCTTGGAAAAAAGGTCTCAGTGGAAACTTCGGATCAAAAAATTTACAGTGGCACGCTAGCGGGAATAGATGAAAGACTTGATGTTGTGCTCGATAACGTTGAAGGACATGGGATCCTGAAAGTGATTATCAACGGCTCATTTGTCAAGGAAGTAAGATTGATGGAAAAACCATTTGACTTTAAGGCGCTTGCAGAGAGGCTCTCAAGAGTTTTCCCTGGTCTTGTCAAGATACGAGAAGATGTTGGTGCTATAATCGTCATGGACAAGATCAAGGTAACGCAAGCTGGTATCGAGGAAGGTTCCGGGCTTGCTGCTGACAGGGTTAAGGCTATCTATGACGAATTCACGAGGGAGATAAGGAAGTAGTTGTGTTTGAGGTCCGGCACTCCGATCTGGCAGCTCGCATAGGAAGACTTCAGACCCTACATGGCGTTGTTGAAACTCCAGCCTTTGTGCCAGTCGTCCACCCAGTAAGGCAGACGGTCAGCACAAAATTTTTGAAAAAGATGGGCTTTGATCTTGTGATTACAAATGCTTACATCACTCTCCGTCATTTTGGTGACGAGGCACGGAGGAGAGGAATACACGACATCATTAATTATGATGGGGCCGTTATGACTGACTCGGGTGGTTACCAGGTGCTTGAGTATGGCTCTGTCGAAGTTGAGCCGGCAATGATGGCCCAGTTTGAAAATGACATCAAAAGTGACATACCTATCCCTCTTGATAGACCCACAGGCTATGGCCTTGAACATGAAAAGGCAAAAGGATGTGTTGCGATTACACTAAAGAATGCTCTAGAGAGCCTGCGCGTAATAGACAACACAGGCGCAATATGGGTTGCGCCTGTGCAGGGAGCCGAGCACTTTGATCTTGTTGAATATTCTGCAAGGGAACTTGACACAATGGGTTTTGAGATGATGGCACTTGGCAGTCCTGTTGAACTAATGGAAGCATACGAGTTTGCTATGCTTGCACGGATGATAGTATCTGCAAAAAGAGTAATTCCTGCAAAACCCATTCACCTCTTTGGAGCCGGTCATCCGCTCACTATTCCGCTTGCAATTGCACTTGGCTGCGACACTTTTGATTCTGCTTCCTACATGCTGTATGCCAAGGACAGTAGATACATGACCACAAATGGAACAGTTAGACTCGATGAATTGGCTTACCTATCGTGCCAATGCTCAGTTTGCTCATCGCATACAGTACATGAATTGCAGAAGATGGAAATGGATAAGCGGATCGTTGAAATTGCAAAACACAATCTCCATATCCTCAAGGCGGAGGTAGAAGCTGTCAAGCAAGCGATAATGGATGGCCGGCTTTGGGAATATGTTATGCAGAAAGCGCGAGCACACCCAAAACTAATGGAAGCAGCGCAGATCTTCAAGGATGTCGAAATGCTTGAGGAAGGCACTCCGCTTTTTAAAGAAAAGGCTATCTTTTTTTATGATCCGATAGACCAACATAGGCCTGAGGCCAAAAGATTCAGGAAAACAGTTGCAACATTTCAATCGTCCAAGAATAAGAAAAAGCTAATTATATGTCCTGAAGACGAAATCCACCCATTATACTCCACTGCAACTTACAAAAATATTGTAAAAAAATTCCCCGATGCACAGATCTGCAGCTACAGTCCTTTCCTCGGCATTATTCCAGCAGAAATATCGGATATTTTTCCTGCATCACATAACCTTCCCACAAGGTCAGGCCACAGACTAGAAGACTATCCAACATTTATAGAATCGCTAAAGTCATTTGCAGACAAGTTTGAGAAAATAGTGATTATAGCTCCTGATGATTTCATAAAACAGGCTACTAAAGCTGCAATGCTAAATGTCCATCTTGTCGATGATATTTCTGCACTTTGACATACTCCGAGACGATCAGGCTCCAAAAAAATATTGCAAAAAAGGTAACATCAGACAAAGATGATTTTGGAAACATAAACCATATTTGCGGAGTTGACGTCGCCTACGGTGGCGGCAGCAACAATAGCAACGCTGCCTACTGCTCTGCAGTGATTATGGACAAAAACACGCACAAGCTTGTTGAATCCATTGATGTCCAAACTATTGTTAAGTATCCTTATGTGCCAGGGTTACTGATGCTAAGGGAGGCGGAACCCATCTTCTACACGCTCAAGTTGTTAAAGAACACTTACGAACTACTGCTTATTGACGGCCATGGATTATTGCATCCAAGGAAATGTGGATTAGCCTGCTACATTGGTGTAACTCTTGACAAGCCTACAATTGGTATTGCAAAAAGCCGGTTGTGTGGAAGGGTGCGACCTGATGGGTTTGTAGAGCTTGATGGCGAGATTCTAGGCTATGCAGTTAGCAAAAAATTGTATATCAGCGTTGGGCATAGGGTAACTTTGAAAACTGCAATCGCCTTGGTAAAGGAACTTGGTATTGAGCCACTGAGGCTTGCAGACATTAATTCAAGAAAGAACAAGAAGAAAAGTGCGTTGGATTAGGCTTTGACAGTCATATAGGTTGTCCTAGACCTTCTTGATGTTTGGTTCCTATCCTGCAATTCCCAGTTCATTTTTTATCTGGTCCCTTGCTTGTGATAATAATACATATAATTTCACATTATAAGAGAGATTATGACCTATGGGACAATAGGAAGCAAGTTAAGGCTCTTTAGGGATTAGAAAATAAAAATGTAAAAAGGGGAATATGTTGCTGGTAGTTTCCTACTTAACCTTCTTCCCAGCCCTTGTCGAACACACCATTCTTGTGCAGAGGGACTGGTACTCCTGAGGTGTACTCCATTGGCCTCATCCAGAAGATAGCATGTGTTGGGCAAACACCTAGACAAGCGCCGTCTGAAATGCACCTTTCTGGATAAAAGACGAACGCCTTGCCTCTCTTCCATCCTTCTACTGGTTTTACCCTGAGAACGTCTGGACCGAGTGCAGTGCAAATCTCTACACAGAGTGCACAGCCAATGCACCTTTGCTCATCTATGTCCGGAATTATAGCAATTGGCATCTTTAATTCACTTAAACGTCAGTATTGTTCGAAACTATTTAAACCCTATGTATACTGCAAAACAGTGTTATAATGCAAAACATCTAAGAGCAGTATAAACTGATTGAATAATAAATTATGAATGAAAATAAAGAAAAAAGTTGTTTTATTTTTTGGTCATTCTGAGCACATCTACTTGGCCACTATGTAGCCAATCCTTCAGCTCATCATGTGTTGGCTTGGCGTCGTGCTTGCCTGCCAAATGAAGATGCAGAAGAACATAGTTAATTTGGTTGAGTAAGGGCTTGTTTGATTCGTCACCTTGGCGAGCTTTTTGCCTCAAGTCGGCTGGAACTGTATTCCACCAGTCATCAAATTTTCTAACCATACCAACATTCTAAGAACTGAACTTATTAAGGTTTTTCGGTTGTTGCAAAACACCGTTATAGAGCAGCAATCGCGATCTCTTATCGCAACCCATTAGAAATATAAGGATTGAGAAAAAAGAGCAAGCTTGTGCCCTTCGCAATTCATGAGCTGCATAGTGCGTATAGAGCCTAC
>JBKPEN010000144.1:0-4775 GCA_046728425.1 Thermoproteota archaeon | reverse complement strand
ATTGCTAACACTACTACCATCGTATATTCTACTCGCCCCTAGGACGCTATCATTATCAATCGCACTAGGATCAGAAGAATAGGTTTCAACAGGTAATAAGGTAAAATCGAAATTAACAGGATAGCAGCCAGATGCCAAAACTTGATCTACAGTTATCCCATCGTCGTATTTTATACGATGTTCATAGCCTCCTCCTTTTCCATCTTCTTGTGTGATATACCTCCCGTATTCTGATTTCCTAGAACCATCTTCTTTAGCATAGCTGTCAAATACTACAGGTGCACCATCAGCAACATCAACTGCGACCAACAATAGTCTAGGCTGATTTTCTTCATGAGATGTTGCTATAGGAAACTTTGCAAATCTCTCTAGACTTCTCCTTAGGGGTTCATTACTAAAGCGATACCATATATTACCAAAAAAATCAAAAAACCTTCTGTCATGCATTGGTGTCAGAGGAGAAAATACATGTGGTACTCCGGTCATGGCAAACTCCTTTGATGAATAGTATCTTCTGGCTGCTTCTCCTGTTGCGACGGCCTTATCAATATTATGTAAATGATCCCACCAAGGCTTAAACAAAGGATTGGCATCTGCGTGTGATTCCTTTGATAAGTAGCTCCAAAAGTCTAAAAGTCTCTCAACAGACCCCTCATAAGTACCATTCTCTATAACATAGCTTGTAAGAACTGCTGAATTCATTGCACCTATTGATGTACCTGCAATAACGTCAAAGGCAGGTCTTCCTCTTCTTCCTTCACTTTCATCTCTCTCTGTAACAAATTCGTACAGAGCCTTGTATGCACCTGCTTCGTATGCACCTAAGGCTCCTCCTCCTTGCAGAACTAAAGCCCTTTCCCTTGCAGGGATATCTGTTGTGCTTTTACTACTCAAGTACTTTCCCATCTACAAATAATCTGAGTCTCTTAATTAACTCTTTACATGAGTTCTTGTAGTACCTATCCTGAAAAGTTAATTTGATCTAAAAACATATGCTTAATGTTCTTGTGCCAAGGTCTTGCTTTCTCACAAAAATATGACTATTGATAGGATTTTAGCATAAGGCTGTTTTTGAATTACATAAAAAATTCAACTGGGAAAATGAAGAACAGAAGAAAATTTAGAGGAGCCTCATTTTCCAAAAGGCACACTTAGCGGGGCTGCACCTACAGTTACAGAATATGCAGGCTTTGGATCTGGATCATCTGCTGGTTCAACAGTCACGAACAAGTCAGTATATGTGTATGGGTTGACAAGATACGCGTCATATGAAAAGGTCAGGTCATTTTTGATTTGGCCTATACTAAGTGGATAACCAGAAGTACCATATCCTGAATCCAGCAACCATACTTCAAATACTTTTCCCGATGGTGGGAGATAGTTTGCTAATCCTTTAATGCTAAGGGAATGTCCATCTGGCGACTGGATGTCAGCAAATCCAAAAACTTGTGCATTGGGACCTACTATTATGTTTGATTGACTACTGGCTTGTGCATATCCTGATTGTACTGGGACACTGCCGCCAAAAACCACGAAAATCAATAATGCGAAAATGGGTCCAATGGTTATTTTTGTTATTTTTGATGCTCGCATATTATTCTCTTCTAAAGAGACATCATGGTCCTATATAATCATTAAGATATTTTGTCATAAACCATTGGTTGAACATGCAGAATAATAATATTATTAGTAATAGAGCTAATAACAAAGTAATAACATTTGGGGATGGGGATATTGCAGGATAAGTTGAAAAAAATTTCTCCTTTTTGGGAATATGTAACAATGATAACTTTTTCAGAAGAAGATGAAACGTAAATGAGAGACACACACATATACACACACTATGGCTAGATGCTTTGATCCTTATGCCCTATTGAATCCATTCTCATATTAACACATTTATACTACCGGTCTTCATTGTCATCTGTGAAAATTAAATCATCTCCTTTTAAGAATAAAATAGTAGAGATATGTGGCATAGCAGCAATATCTGCTTTGTTTGCAGGCGCCTTTATTTCTAATTTGGGTTTTAGTTCGACAAACGTACTTGCTCAAGGCTCCCAAAATGCAACACAACCCCAACAACAACAGCAGGATGCAATCTCGAAGATATTGAACTTCACACAAAACCTAAGAACGTTAGAACAGGAGTCGGGTTTGAACACAACAGCATCATCACCGGAAGCACTACGTGAAGCAGTGCAAAACTTTATGAATGGCTCTAGTTCTGGACAATTCTCTGAAAGGTTGAGTCAATTTGCTCAGCAAAGTGGTTTGAATTCCACGAGGTTAGAACAGGCTTCTCCTGACATTATGAGTCGGTTGCAGAATTTCACTGAAATGATCCAATCTCAGAGAGCTGGTTCAAACATGACCAGCTCGGAATAGGCTTCTCCTGACGGAAACATTATGAGTCGATTGCAGAATTTCAGTGAATTTGGAGAAAGATACATAACATAAAATCAAAATCAAAATCACGAGCACTTGATGAACTATAATAGTATGTATTTAACATAAGAATGACGTCGGATTGGCAGTAATTTTTGCGAGCAGTATGGATACTTATAGACGTGGACTTGACGGCTAGTCTATGAAATCATCTGAAAGCCCTCCTCATCGGAATTGTGATACATGCTAACTGCACAAACTCAAGGCACGTCTATGCAGTCTGTCATATTTGGACTGGATTGTTTCGAAGCTCCTCAGTAGTCCAAAGAATGTCTCGACATTGGTTCTAGCCAAGCGTACCTTTTATAATCAAAGGCATCGGTTTTTCATCCGTCAATTCGCAATGCAATTTACTTATCTTCATAATTTGAAGATATATCTGGGCGTCTTCTTGTAAAATATACATAATAGCCCGTGAATATGTTTAGATATATTAGGTTCTGAAGTACAATCCTCTATAGTAGGAACGCTAAAACCTTTTATATCGACATGGACGCTACCCTGCTGTGGAAACTACCTCTGCAAAATCTCCGGGCTGGATGCGTGCGGCACAGATAGGGCTTGGAGTATTAGCTATAATTCTTGCTATCTATGCTATAATATTTCCAGGCATTACATTAGTCACTTTGGTAACGATTCTTGCTATAATATTTCTAATTATTGGAATAGAGAGGGTTATAAGCGGAATATTTGTTCCAGGCGGGTCAAGATGGGGTACGATAGGATTAGGTATTTTAGTAATTATATTGGCCAGCATTGCTCTTGCCTTCCCTGTTGGAACAACAGTAGCACTGTTCTTGTTCCTAGGATTTGCATTATTGTTTGATGGCATTGCAAGAATAATACATGGATTTGGAGACAAAACACAAAGAGGATGGGTACGAGGCTTTTACATAGGAGTAGGCGCTTTGGCTGTTATATTTGGAATTATGATAATTGTATCTCCGTTCTTTGGAGCAGTCTTAGCTGGTCTAATCATGGGAATTATTCTAATAATAATAGGTATAGAAATGATTGCCGCAGGAGTTGGAGGCAGACAGACTCGACTGACGGCTGGACTCAGAAGATAAGATAACTAGAACGAAGGGCGAAAGATGCATATGAGCATCTCTAACCCCAACTCCCAGTATTTGAGAGAGAGAGCTCAAGAGGTGTAGAAGATTACTATCAATTTTTTTCTATCCACTCAATACCATTCCTTCCTGCAAGGAAGCATAACAAATAAAATGAAATTTGCTAGACCACAAATCCTCGGGGATACCTTACCTGTTCGATGAATAACTTCAAAAAGAAACCTAGAAAAGCAAATAAATAATGAAAGATTTCTTCTAACACACATATGCATTCTGGTACTGACGGAAGGGAGAAGCACAAATCAGCTCGTTCTTTTGTTACTGACATTACAGATAAGGATGAATTAGAAGAAATACAAAGGATATCAAATAGGCTAGGTAAGGATGAAAAGGTATTTTTTGTTGCAAAGCAATCTCGATTCAAACCGGGTGGATCTAAAGGCTCGCCAGCTACACTCTTTGTAACTTCACAACGTCTAATTGTTAGAAATCCATCTATGATGGGCTTGCGAGAACATTTTTCGTCAGTCAATTATGACAAAATTTCTTCTTTGAAAGTAGAAAAGGGGGTCTTTTCATCAACCCTGAAAATCGGTGCTGAGGGATTTGCAGGTGATATGGATGCTATAGACAAAAAGAAAGCAGAAAAGATATTGTCATACATTGAGGAAAAAATGGCTCGGGCAACAACAATGACAACTAGTGCAGTCCATAGTACAAGTGATACTGCTCCCACCACCGCCGCATCCGATCCACAATTATCTGCTGCAGATGAGATATCCAAACTTGCCAGACTCAAAGAACAAGGAATCCTATCAGAAGCAGAATTTAATCAAATGAAACAGGAAATTTTGAAAAAGTTCTAAATTGTTCTCCTAAATGTGATCAAGTCATAAATGTGGTACATTACTAAATCTTCTGTAGCAGAAGTAGTTGCAAAGGTAGCATTTTCAAATGTCTTCTAATCCAGAAGATGACAACGATCCAGTAATGCGCTCTTCTACTGAACATTATGATAGAGTTGGTGGAGATCTAGATTGGTTCATAATCCTCGCCTCAGCTTCTTCAATTTTCTTCGGCTTTCTCCTGAAGATTACAGTAAATCCTCCTTCTTACTTTACATTCTTTGATAATGTGATCCTTCTTGCAGCACTTTATGCAGTAGCAATAGCTACTGCTATGTTCATACTGCCAGTTATCTTTCATGCAAGTCATTATCGTAAACTTGATGTGGAAAGGTTTCTTCTCAGAACT
>JBKPEN010000187.1:0-7366 GCA_046728425.1 Thermoproteota archaeon | reverse complement strand
ATCTGCTCCTCTACCATGTGAGCCCAGTTCATGATCATGGAGCTGTAGGAAACTTAGATGTAGCCGACTGCTCCAAAATCAAAGACAGGCGCCATGCTCAGGTCTCTGGTAGTTCCTACTAAAAGTTGCATGGCCGCAGGTATTTTATGTTCATGAATGTTGAGCCTTCTACGCTAAACTTATGGCTAGAATTCATTCCCAACCTTGAATTTCAGCTTTGGGATTAATGCTAGAAATATTATAACAGGCGATTCGAAGAACAATAAGGTAAAATTGGCTATTGAAAGCTGGCTCGACCTAGTGAGTGCGGTTATGATATTTTTTGCAGCCATAATCCCAGCCTATTTGAGCCTGAAACTGAAGGGAGATATTAGCAAGCTGACCATCGCGCTCACAGCGTTTATCGTGGTGCATGGGATATATCACGTGGTTAGGATGCAAGGAATCGAATCGTTAGCAGACAGTGCGTTTGAGCCCGTGTCCATAATCGTGCTAATTGCATTCGGTGTAACCTATCTTGATGTGTCGTACAAGAAGAAGAAAAAGCAGGAGGCGACTGGAAAATAACAGAGGATGGACTCTTTTCCTTGCTCTTTGGCAACCTCACGCTTGTCTTGCTCTTGATTGCCTTTGGGATATTTGCATGGCTTACTACAAGATCAAGAAACATTAAGAGTTTTCAGTTCCAGATATCAATATTTATCCTCATATGGATGACAGGCGAAATAATAGATTTGCTTGGAGAAGAGGGAGTTGTCGAGCTGTTTTCAACCAGTGAAATAGGGGTGTATGTTCATGTCTTAGCAATGGCAATGTTTAGTGCGATGCTCTGGATAAGATTCTACCTCTCAGAAAGGAGTGGCAAAAGGATAGCAGACGCCTTGCAAGAAAGTTAGTCAGAACTTAGAGAGAACAACCGTTCAGCAGTCCTCTCAATCACATCAATGTTGTATTCAACTTGGACAATAATTTTTCCCTGCTCATATTTTGTAACGACTGACCTCAGTGTACTTCTAAATAAGCTGAATTTTTTTCCATCGTCCGTTATGCTTATCTTTTCAGTAAAGAGCAACCCTTCTTCAAGCATCCACTTGATCTTCCTATATGCTGTACTATGGGAGATTCCTGTATGTCTGATTACCTCATTTACAGATGTTGAGTGTAACGTTGCGCAGTCTAAAATTCTTACCATTTCGTTATCAGCTAAAGCAGTAAGAATCGCATGCTTGAACCTGTCCCGCATGACGATTATAGTCATAGTATTAACTATAACAGATGCCAAACACTTGCTTATTTTGTTATTGATTGTGGTTCTAGTAATGTATCTAGTAGATAATGGCTGAAGAAAACTTACTCCAAGGGAGTTGGGATTGAAGATATTTTAGGAAGTGTGTTGAACCCAGTCATCAGCGTGAGTAAAATGTTAGTCCCAAGCTTGGGTCCCAAGCTTGGGATTTGTCTAGATATTCTTATAGATAAACTCAGATGTTATTGCTCACGATGATTAGCCCAAGAGTTGTAGGTATATTTGTCGTAGCAGCAGTAGCCGCTATTTTTACCCTTGGAGTTGCAACGAGCATATTTACGACATTTCCATCAGGACAACAACAAGCCGCAGCGCAGCAAGAAAATATTACTACACGTACAACAACACCGTCAACAACAAATCAGACAACTGCCTCTGCTTCAAATAACAAGACGTTCTATCTCTTTAACACAGAGCTAGAAGGATTGGATACGGCAACAACAGGAATATCCCATTACATCTATTCTCTCCCTGTTATTGTAGCCAATAGAGGTGACAGTGTGACGGTACACTTGTTTAATATTCCAGAGACTGAAGAAGAGGAAGGAGGAACAGAAGAAGGAGGAACAGAAGAAGGAGGAACAGAAGAAGGAGGAACAGAAGAAGGAGGAACAGAAGAAGGAGGAACAGAAGAAGGAGGAGGCACCGAGGAAGTAGAAAGACATGCATTCATAATCGATACCCCGCCATACAGCGTAAACATAGACACTGCACCAGGAGAATTGGGAAATGCAACATTCACAGCTGATCAAGAAGGAATATTCCAATACTACTGTAAGTACCATCCTCAGACTATGAGGGGAGAGTTAGTGGTGCTTCCACAATCGCAAGGAGCATCCGCCCCGTCAACGTGACAAATATTCTGTACGACAGAGAAAAAATAATAGAGAAATAATCGAAAACGTGACTAGGTTTAACGCAGCAAAAGCCTACGCGCCGATGCTGCCCTTTCTTTTTTATCCATAGAATAAGACTAGGCAGATGGTTTAAGCTTTCAGTCTCCTCGGTTTAGATGTATGTCAGCACATGTTCCCCTTAGTTTCCTTCGCTTCCTGCAGCATCAGTGAAAAATCTTTTGGTTCTAGGGCACATATTGCGATGCACACCAGGAAGGATATTAAAAGGAAAACGCGATACACGATAATCGTAATTTTAATTATTATTACCATTACCATTTTCGTGATTCCTTAAATAGTATAGATACAGTTTCTGTGAGACGAATTAATGAATACTATAGCACTATTTGCAGCAGCAATTTCCTTGGTCGCAATGCTTGTCATTGGAGTTAGCGTGGCTATCGCTCCCACTATAAGTGCCCAAGAGAATTTAACATCCTCACAACCCCTGAACTCGACAAGAAATGCAAGTGCGGAGGAGAAGACTTACATTTTGATATTTGGACAAAGAACAGTAGGAAACATAGATAATTCTACAAAAATTGTGTCTTCAATTGTAGGTAATAATTCTGCTAAAATACAAGAAGAGTTTTTAGAAGAGATTAGCTTGGCACCATCCCAAGAGTTAGAAGAACAAATAAACAAAATTGTTAATGATGGAATAAATGGGTCGCCTTGTAGTGGTGTTCAGTTAACAACTCAACAAGGAGAAAATATTTCAGTTGACTGTATTTCCTTAGGAAATAGAGTAATTTGGTATATTTATCCAACCTCCTAATGACAGGTCAGTCAATATGAGGTCTTTGTGGATAGTTGAAAGTGGTCGTTTTCGCGGATGAAGTATATAAGACCTGTTTTAACGTGTGACCTGTAGGGGAGGGATTTTATGTCAACATTTCAGGATAGATTATGAGAAATTTGCATTGTACTTGATTAATATGACTGACTGGTCAGTCATATTTATGCAGAACCCGGCCTATATCAGATATCATGTGTGTGAAATTATGGAAAACAACCATAGAGGAGTATGAGAGCAGATGAATAAAAAGGAACAAGAAGAAGAGCAGCCTAGATTTCTTATCCATTTTGAAGAATGTGGGCACCAAAGGATTGTTGATACTACCCACATCAGCCCCCATGCGAGTAATTACACTAGGGATAAAGGGAATTACCATCTGTGTATTCATTACTTCCACGAAAAAATAGGTCGCTGTGAAATATCGCTTTACCACGACTCTGCAGATGAAATACCACTATCTCAATCGAAAAGAAAAGGGCTGCAGTTCGATGAGGACAAAACAAGTATGCCGACTAATCATAATAGTGATAGGAACAATGTAACAATCACACCTGAAGAGCGAATCAAAATTAATATTGAATACCTAGATTGGCTTTATGCCAAGTCAAGAGAGAGGAAAGAACAAAACAAGGGTCTGCTTGACAGTCGTCGCGCGATTGAGCTCGTCATAAGAGAAGCAGGGGGAGAAAACGCACTGAAAGAGCTTTTCCTGAAAGAACAAGACGGGAGAATAATAGATGAGCTCTCAAAATCAAATCCAAAGATAGGAGAAGCCTTTAAGCAAGACTGGGATGCTGGCTTACATGCATTGAACGAATTCATTGTAAATTTAGAAAACAATGAGTGAAGAAAAAAGAGAGAGAGAGATATTATGAATAAAATATCGCGATGTAATATCTGTGGTGAATTCTTTAATTCAAAGAAAGATATGAAAGAGCATAAAGACAACAATCACAGAATAACAAATTCCAAGATAGTCTAACTCGAGGGCCTGCTGCGCTGATAATCAGTCCTTGCCATAGGCTTCTACTACTATTACTACTACACATAATAGACCTCGCTTAGCTAAAAGGTTTGTGGTCTCGCTACTTCTAACTTATCTTAATCGGACAATTTCTCTATTATCGGGTACACCTGACCGAATTTTGAGGCGAGAATAGATAGAACTTGCCACATTTTCAGACTTGCTCTTTTCGCCATGATTGACTAGCGCACGCTTTGGCCTTATCCGTGAGACAAAGTTCAGTATTTGGTTAAAGTCAGAGTGACCTGAAAATCCGTCTATTCTTTGTGTTTGGCATCGAACAGGAACAACTTTGACCTTGCCGGACTTGTCCATCATGCTAACCTCAGACATGGCTCCATCAAGGACCCGCCTGCCAAGCGTGCCGTTAATTTGATAGGAGACAAACATAATTTTGTTTTTCGGGTTTGGTGCAAGCTCTTTGAAGTATTCTACGGATGGACCGCCTTCAAGCATGCCAGATGTTGCCATCACTATTGCGGGATTTTCGTCATTGAGTATGTCATCGCGCTTGCCATATCCGCTAATTACTGTAAAATATTCTGATTGAAATGGATTTATACCCTGCGATACGGACTTGCGCACATCTGAGCCAAGGTAATGAGCATAAGACATATGTATGGCGCTTGCCTCCGAGATCATTCCCTCTATATATATTGGCGACTCGATGAGTCTGCCTTCCTTCATCTCCTTTGCCATGACAAGCATTATCTCCTGAGCCCTGCCAACAGCTGGAACAGGGAGGAGGACCTTACCGCCGTCCATCAAGGTCTTGTTTATGGACTCAGTGAAACACCGATATACCGATTGCTGATCAGGCATGACATCTGTTGTGTTACCATAGGTGCTTTCAGTGATGAGTGTTTCTACCCTAGGGTACATAGATACTGCACTGTCGAGCAGCTGTGTCTTGGCATACTTGTAATCTCCAGAGTACAAGATGTTATGAGCACCTGAAATATTGAGGTGAACAGTAGCGCTGCCCATAATATGTCCAGCATTGTTGAGTGTAATCGTTACGTCTGGTGAAATGTCTGTTGGCTTACCGTAGGGCAACGTGATACAGTGTTTGATGACTTCATTTACATCCCTTGCCGAGTATGGTAGATATGTGCCGTTGCTATTTGCAATCTTGACAGAGTCTGTCTGAAGCAGGATCATCAGTGGTAGAGTAGGCTCAGTGCAGTATACTGGTCCTCTGTAGCCATACTTGAAAAGTGTCGGCAAGAAGCCTTGATGATCAATATGTGCATGGCTTATCACTACTGCATCCAGATCGTCAAGATCGAAGTTAAACCAGTCAAGCCTCGGGTAAGCATCGAGTCCGGACATTTCTCCGGGATTTATACCGCAGTCAAGCATCACCTTGGTCTCCGGCGTGACAACAACAAAACATGATCTACCCACCTGTTTGACTCCTCCAAGGCAAAATAGCATGACTTCTTCCCTGCTTGTAGACCAGGACTGCGGCTTATTGGATCTAGGCTCACCCGTGGTCATTGTAGTAATAGTAGTAGTAGCTTGCTGTTGTTGCTGTTGTCGACTAGGTGCTGTATCGTTCCCATTGACGCCGCTCACTATAAGTGGTTCTCGGAATACGCGCTTGCCCAGTTTTTGCAAAAACTCAGTCCTTTCTTTTGCAGAGCTCTTTAATGTGGAGTGCAGCGTGTTGATGCTCGATGATGGAATATGAGGTGAGCGTCTAGTGTGTGCTATCCAACCTGTTGATTGAGCGATTTGAACTAGCATATTAGGATCTATTGCTTCTGGTTTACTTACTTCAAGAACTACCTCGCCTGTTGCATCGTCACAAAATATTGCTGACACCTGCACATCTTTTGGAAGCAGTTTTACTACCGCTTGTCTAGTCTGGTCCTCTGGCAGTCTGCTTGATGGATCAGTGCGAATAATGAACCTCTTTTTCAAAGTCTTTGATAAAGAGGACAAAAAATAAGTCAACTCAGTAAGTGCAAACTTTGGGTTCTTAGTATAAAGTGCAATATTGGGACCTTCAAACCTCACAAAAGTTATCTGAGAATCAGAAGGAATAGACTTGAGTATTATTTTGCTTACAGCCTCCTCGCACTGAGTGGTAACTTTCGTGATCCCACTGTCGATGTCTTCTGCTGCTCTTGTAGCTGACGCCGCTGATCTAATCCTTCTGGGAGAAGAAGTGGTAGTTGAGGTCGTCTGCCCTGCTTGAGTTATTATTTCGCCAACCTTTTGATTCTTTTCTAATTCTTCCATTATCGCTCATCCGACTATATCCCAACTGTATATGCCTCAGGTTACAATCAATCGTATAAGGCATAAAGCGGGAATAAGCCGATACTATATCAGCGACTCCATTATAAAAGCATAGTGCTTTTTTAGAATACTACGTATGGAAGCACCAATACCGCAAATACAATGGCAGCCATTACAAGCGTCATAAGCATATTTGCGTTCTTTGCAATCGCTTTGGATTTAGCTTTGTTCTCTATTAACGCACCATACAGTTGACCGCCATCAAGTGGACCTAACGGCAGCGCGTTGAATATACCGACGTTGAAGTTGATGAACCATAGCCAAAACAGCATGTTGGCAACAGGAGCGAAGCTATCTCCAAAGACACTTGAAGTGTACTTTGGTGCCATGAGGTCAGAGAAGGGGACAAATCCCTGTTGAAACGTCGGTGGAAGAAGAATAGCTAGTGGATTCTGGCTAAATTGATGCTTGTAGGTATCAAGGACCTCTTGCGGGTCGCGTGATAAAACGGTGACACTAACCCCCAAGGTTCCCCTGCCTGGCTCAACCACAGGAGGGAGGCTTACTTGACGCATTATAGTATCGCCAGCCTTATTCAGCCAAGTTATTTCTACTGTATTGCCAAGGTTACTCCTCAGAGTCCCACTTAAATCTTCAAGCGACGTGATCTGCAGGCCTGCAATGTATTGTATTACAGATTGAGGCTCGATTCCAATAGTTTCTGCAAGAGATCCACTGTTTACGCTGACCACCATTACACCAAACTGTGGAGCATTAGGATCGGATGGAAGTGGAGTAAGAGTAGATACTACTAAGTACATTGCTAACAGACAAGCGCCGGCCAATATCATATTGTTGAGCGGACCAGCAGTTAGGACTGCACTCTTTTGCTTCAGCGTTGCTCTGTTTAGCTCATCTCTTTCAATATTTACAAATGCGCCTACAGGTATACCCAGAAATAGCACAATTCCTGTGGAATCGACTCTAATATTATGCACTCTTGCTACAATACCATGTCCTGCTTCATGAATGATAATAGTGATAACAAGGGCTGCCAAACCATAAGTTATGGGCAAATAGGGATTAAACCCAGG
>JBKPEN010000307.1:0-5398 GCA_046728425.1 Thermoproteota archaeon | reverse complement strand
AGGGCGATGCTTCTTCTTGCGCCATAGCTGCAAAGTTGTTAAGGACAAATCCACTTGGGCTTACTGCTAACAAAGGTAGCAATAGTAATGTAAATAACATTGCTACTATTGCTGTAACTTCCTTTCTCCTATCTATTGTAGGCTTCAACAATTTTTCCTCAAACGAGTAGCCAATCCGAATTGTATTTATGACTTATTAAATTCTATTAGAGAAATTCATTCGCCTGTCATTTGTCTATCTGGCGGCAGCTCTACTTGCTACAACTGAAATTGCAGTTGTGCCTCTAACCCTTCCTCTAGGTACTGTTTGTCCGACAATTCTTAAAATTGTGCTCAATTCAATACGGTAGTTTCCTCGTAGTAAGAAATGGGCGGGGTGGTAGATTTGAACCCACGACCTCAGCATCACTGCAGCTTTCCTAAATCATCTCTCAAATAGCAGAGCGATTGGAACATAATCTAACTGCCCAGATCTCAGCCGCTCCACCTTTTTTCCCCACACTACGTAGGCATGCCAGCCAAACATTTCACCAAAAACTTCTTTCTATCCGATTTATCTAAAGCATTGTGAAATGGTGTGGCTTGCATTCCGCTTTCTCTATTACAAGCGCAATCCTAAACTAGGGTATATGCTTCTACCCATCTAATTAGCTTCAGCACTTACGACCATGTTAGGGTTGCAAATAGAAGAAAATACGAAGCTATACATATGCTTTTGCCGCACTATCTTTGCCTCGTATCTTGAACAATCGGGAATAGAGAGCAAAATAGTCGACCTACTACATGGCAGAGTTCAAGTCTGTATTTTGCACGTCATTATTTTACTCCCAGGTTACATAACAGCGTATGTGCCAAGCCAAACCACAATTCTGACAAAAAACTGTTATCACTATTCTTCATCATTTACAATAAAGTTTTATTTATTCTGAATATCGTTTGACTGCTAGTAAACCTAAATTATCATGTATTATTATTGATGTAGAGAATTCATCTGAGTCTTTAGCTATTCTAGATATTATATCGTTGTTGCTGTGCTCTTCTAGATGAGGTATACCATCATCATCAATCCTAACAGGATATATTATTACATCAACTGTGTTGTTAGCATAAATATCAATCTGTGGTACAACAGTTGTATGTGCCAATTCTGGCATGGTATAATCTGGTCTGAGGATGAAGTTGCCTAGACTAAAGAAAGCTAGGTTCCCACCTTTTGTTGCCGCTATTGCTTGTGGCATGTGTGGTGAATGACCTATTACGATATCTACACCACTATCGAAGAGATGTTGAACAACCTTGATCTGCTCTTCATTTACATCAGGAGACCAATACCCCAAATGTATTGATGCTATAATCAGGTCAGCTCCTTTCTGTGATCTTATGTTATTATAGTCATGATTACAAGCATCCACACTTGCTCCACCTGCACGATTAGCTTGCGCTGAGACTAAATCATCGATCATAAAGTTATAGGAGACAAAGGCTATCCTGAAACCTTCGTGCTGAACCAACAAAGGTTCACAGGCTTCCTCCAAGTCTTGTCCAGCACCAACTGAAAGTATATTCTTCTCTTTCAAGACATTTTTTGTTTCATTGATGCCTGCTGCACCACAGTCAAAAACATGATTATTAGCCAAGTTTGCTATAGTTATGGGAACCAATTTAAGATAGTCTACAAAAGTAGAATTGCTAACAAATGTAGATTGAAGAGAAGGAAAGCCTTCGCATACTACCGCTGAGGAAGAGAAGTTGTTACTTAAAGAAGCATCATCTGCTAAAACTCCTTCCAGATTGAATATGAATATATCTGTACTATTACGGATGATACTGCTTAGGTTCGATAGATTTTCGTTTTCTATGTTGTACCCTATAGAGTCACCTACTGCCATTATTGAAACTATCTTTTCAGAAGATGAGGTAGCCTCTGCTAGGTTGCTTCTTACATAGCAAAACTGTAGTAGAAGTATAACACAAATGAATATTAGAAAAAGTTCGCTCTTCCTATAGATACTTCCCCTCATCATCTTACAGCTAGTTTCATTGCCTCCTATAAGTGTGTAAAAAGGGCTCCAAACAGATTTCAAAGAGAAGGGGCTTTGATATACAATTAAGCGATAGTTTTAGTAAAAAATGGACTAGGTGGGGTTGAAGCCACGACCCCACTATGGAATAATATCTTCCTACAAGTGAAAGGGTTTGTAGACTTTAGATCACACTTTCAAATGGCGACGAAGAAGTTTGGTTTTTACTTCCTTCTCATAGGTGCTATCATTTGCTCTGCTATGCCAGTTTCGATGGATTGATTCAACGCCAAAATGCTCTTACAATTTTTATGTATGATAAGCTTTATGTTCTACTTATCATGTCATCATCACCCAACAACCAGCAAGCATTAGTGGCTGTAGTTACAGGAAGCTCAAGTGGAATAGGACTCGCAACCGCTCTTGCATTAGCAAGAAACGGCTATCTCACCTATGCCACAATGCGCAACCTAGCTAAGCAAGAATCTATACAATCAATAGCAGAGAAACAACATTTGCCCATTAGAACAGTCCAGTTAGATGTGACAGACGAAAATTCAGTCAAAAACGCGATACAATCTATATTATCTGAGGCTGGCAGAATTGACGTGCTTGTAAATAATGCAGGATATGGGCTGACAGGAGCCTTCGAAGACATCGAAGTAGACGAAATAAAGGCACTATATGAAACCAATTTATTTGGGGTGATCCGTGTAACGCAAGCAGTTCTTCCAACCATGAGAAAACAACGCTCAGGCAGGATAATCAATATCAGTTCGGGAGCGGGCAGGATAGGTTATCCTGGCGGTTCTGCTTATGTTAGCTCAAAATTTGCACTTGAAGGCTTGAGCGAATCAATGGCATATGAAATAGAACAATTTGGAATAAGAACAGTTTTGGTCGAACCTGGATTTGTTAAGACAAACTTTGGCGAAAATATAGCTATAGCAAAGAAAGCACAGGATCCGAGCTCTCCTTATTCTCAAATGATGATGCAAATGAAATCATCCTCTTACCGAAGAAGGATGGTTGAAAATGCGTCTGATGCAGACCTTGTAGCCTCAGTCATTATAGAAGCCGTAACAGCTAAAGAACCAAATATCAGATACCTTGCAGGCAAAGACGTACAGCAAATGGTGGCAGCAAAAAAGAATATGTCTGATGAAGAGTTTCAGAAGATGATAAGGCAGGGCGTAAGAGACACATAATAACAATCATTCTCCTGTCATTATAATATCATTAACTTATTCACTCATACATACAACAACGACTTTTTCTTACTTACTGTCCTTTCATAACATATGGACTAGGTTATCTTTACTGTTCAGGGTATTGCTGCTAAATTTGTCCGACAATTGTTAGAATCGAACTCGATTTAATGCCGTAATTGTACACGAGGAAAATATGGACCGGGTGGGAGTTGAACCCACGACCTCAGCTGCTTTCTTAAGATTTGCCTATCTATCTAAAAAGCAACTGAAAAAGAAAAGCTGTCCAAATCTCACCCGCTCCACTCTGAGATACTGGTCTTAGTTGTCATTTGGCGTAGAGCTCAGAGTCTCGCTTCAAAGACCAAGTTGAATAGCGTCTGGGTTGCCCGACGAAACTTTGAAAAACCTGCAGATGTTACTATCACTCTTATTTTTTCTTCACCTGCTTGTGCTCCTAGTGCAGGTCCATTTTCGTTCAAAGACGCAGGAACGCAGACAACGGTGGATGCAGCATAGTTAAGCCTTCCAATTGGATTCAAATTGTCCTCCACTTTATCATTGGCAAAAGGTTCTACCATCATCCATGTACCATTTTTTTTCTTCAATGTTTGCAGCACATGCCTGGCTGCTCCAGCTGGGTTGCCCATATCATGAAAGCAATCAAAAAATGTTACTAAATCATAATCATTACCAGGATAGTCTGTCGATCCTGCTACTTCAAAGGTTATGTTCTTTAAACCTTCTTTTTCTGCTTCCTTTCTAGCCCATTCAATGGATGGTCTGTGGTAGTCAAACCCTAGGACTTCTGAATTAGGGTATGCTTTTGCCATCAGAATTGTCGATACTCCATGACCGCATCCAACATCTGCTATCTTCGTGCCTCCCCTCCTAAGCTTGTATTCCACACCTTCTAGCGCTGGAATCCAGCTTGTTGTTATGTTTGCAACATAGTAAGGTTTGAAGGACCTCTCTGTACCTTCGAATAAGTAATGATGATGGTCTCCCCATCCAAGACCTTTCCCCGTGCGAAATGCTTCAATGATTTTTTCTTGGTCTTTGTAGAGTCCTGCTAAGACTTGGTAGAAGCCTGCTATGTATGCAGGGCTATTCTCATCTGTTAGGGCTAAAGCCTGTTCTTCAGGGAGCATGTATGTACCTGCAGCAGGATTGTATCTAATGTAACCTCCAGCAGCTTGAGCAGCAAGCCATTCCTTTATCATTCGTGGATGTGTGCCTGTCTTTTTTGCTAGTTCTTCTGGTGTCAATGCGCCCCCTGCTCCTGCCATCGCTTTAAACAATCCAAGCCTGTCACCTACAAAATTGAGCAGTGCACCCATCGAAGCTCCCCATTCGTTCCCAACCTTTTCAACGAATTCATTCAGCTTCTTCTCATCTACTACCATTATTGTTATGTGAACCTCCTTTGGAGTTCTTCATTCTAAGCAAAGGACAAGATTTTGATTATTTAAGTTGTTTTCTAGATTGTATAAGTATCCAATTCACAATTTCAGAATTAGATGTTGGACAAACAGGAGGGTACGACATTAGCATTGCTAAGGGTTTTTGTCTGACAACTTCATAGAATGAGCTCAGTTCAATACCGTATTTTACCATAATAAGAAGAAATGGACCGGGGGGATTTGAATCCACGACTTCAGCTATGTACATTCTTCTAATAAATCACCTTGTGATAATCTTTACCTTCGTTTTTCTCCACATGAAAATACCAAGGATTATTATCCAAAGATATAGTGTCACTGCCCAAATGTTTGACACAGGCTCGGAGAATCCAATGTAGGCCGTAACGACGCCAGCAGCTATGCTAACAGCACCGACAGCTATTCCGACTGCACCAATCCATTTACTAAGAAGGGCACCTTTTGCTATTGCAACGCCAAAGATTATCGCAACTGCCCCCTGAAGCATTCTGAAATAACTATTGATACCAATCTCTGTCCATCTTATCCCTTCAGCTACTCTAAAGGCAATGGCTTTTTCTTCTTCACTACCAGCAGTAGAAGAAGAGGGAATAGCATACCAACTACTAGTTGCAATCTTTTGTGCAATCCCGTCAACAGCTTGTAGAATAGCATAGGTGCTGGCTGTAATTATTGCTGCCGCTAAGCCAAACCATGCAAGTGCTGAAGCGACGCCTGATTCTGAATG
>JBKPEN010000071.1:0-18564 GCA_046728425.1 Thermoproteota archaeon | reverse complement strand
GGTTGAAACAATGTTCATTCTTTTACATATCATGTGGACAACTATTTGCGATTAGAATGATTGCTACAACAATAGCATATCATACCATAATAATCATCATCATCAACATCAGTGTCCTCAAACAAGAGTAGAGAGAGAAAGATGTCAGTTAAAAAGTAAGTCAATCTTACAAGCAATTAGTCTTATGAAGTCTTCAACGATATAAACTCACTGCGTATATATATTACCAAGGATTGATAGAAAACCATTCATTAGTTTTCTTTTTCTTTGTAGACACAGGCAGGCACGAGCGTATTTATTGCAAGAAGTTCCACCATCTATAACGTGAGTGTAGTCAGTGAAATAATGCCCCAAAAGAAAGTAGTCGTTACAGTCGACATCAACGATAACCCTTCTGCGTTGGATATAGCAAAATTGATGGCAAAACATAGAATTGGATCGGTGGTGGTGGTCGAAGGCGACAATAGAGACAATAGCGACAATAAGAGACCAGTAGGCATGATCACTGAAAGGGATATCATAAAGAAAGTAACTGCCCAGAACAAGAGCGCGGATCAAGTTGCAGTCAGGCATATTATGTCATCCCCTCTTATCACGGTGAAATCTATTGATTCTATCGACACTGCAGCTGAGACAATCGCAGGCAACAGGGTCAAGCGGCTAGTTGTACTAGAACAAGATGGCTCAATGGTTGGCATATTGTCGGTAAGCGATATTGCAAAAAAGCTAGCAAAAATCTTGACTCAGGATTACAGTAGGTATCGATCGCTTCGCAATCTGCTGGACGCGGATTGATGGCTATGACTTGGCATTATATATCTGTGTGAGAAATTGATGCCTGGACCCATTCCCTAAGAATTATCCATTCCTGTCGACATCTTATTTGCTCTAGCTGCCGCAGCCGTGCATTTTGTGCTGGGGAATACTAAGAGGTTAATTTGGTACGGTCTTTCTCTTATTCTATTTTAATGCCGGACTATACTAACGAGATTATAGTTGTACGGTTCGATCATGGCCTCCGAAAAGAAAGAACTCTCTTGAAACTTAAGTAACAACATATGGTGCGGGAGATATATAGCGAGATATACAAATGGTAAATGTGAGCTTTTTCATTTCACAAAGATCACACACAAAGATAAATTAGGTATGGAAGAAATTGATCGTTGAACTTTCAACTCATTTCATTGTAATATTGGTGACAAAAAATTGTTCAAACTAAACGAGCATCTTCACATCCAGCCAAGCATACTGGCAGTTTCGCTAGTCTCCCTTGTAGTTATGATGGGCTCTACCATGGTCACGCCATCGTTGACACTTTACGCCAAGCAAGACCTAGGAGCAAATGAATTACTCGTCGGAGCAGTTATTGCAGGTTTTGCTATTGGTCGATTGATCTTTGATATCCCGGCTGGATTCCTTGCCGATAGGCTTGGCCTGAGCAGATCAATGATCCTTGGACTTGGAATTCTTATTGGAGCATCAACCCTTGCAGGCTTTGCCCCCAGTTATTGGGTATTGCTCTTTGCAAGGTTGCTGGAAGGTGTGGCATCGTCAATCTATGTCAGCGCCGCCATTGCGTTTGTGCTTCTCTCTTCAGATGTAACAAAGCGGGGGACAAATATTGGTAGCTATCAGTCAATATTGATGCTTGGACCAATCGTTGGACCGGTGATTGGAGCGCCAATTGCAGCTTTTTTTGGATATAACGCTCCATACTTTGTATTTGCAGCAGTGATATTTGGAGCAGCAGTAATCATGTCAATTTTTAACCGCCGCCGTAAGTTCAATGTTGAAAAGGCAGAAGAGGAGGAGGACCATGACAACAGACAGGCAAGTATGACAGCCTATCTTAACACCGCAGCCATTGCTACTTTTGGCTTTGCCTTTCTCCGCTCTGGAATCTATACTACGGGGGTGCCGCTGTTCGGATATGGTAGCTTGAATCTATCAGTATTTGATATGGGCATAATTCTTACTATGGCTTCGCTTGCTAATCTGATTAGCTCTTTCTTTTCAGGCAGACTTACACAAGCCTATGGTATGCAAAAGCCCCTATTTGCTGCAATTTTAATTTCCGGATTGCTAGTTGGACTCATTCCATTCTCTACATCGATGATTTACTTGCTTATTGTGATTACTTTGATTGGGATAACTTCAGGCTTTTTTGGCCAGTCAATTGCGTGGGCTGCAGAGCAGATAGAGCAGAAGGTAAAGAGAATTGGCAAAGCCAACTATAATGTGGCACTAGGGGTACAATCGCATGTTACACGCGGAATTGGATTTAATAGAATGATAGGAGACTTGGGGTTAATATTAGGGCCGCTCTTCGTAGGCTATTTTATCACAGTCTTCAGCAAAGATCCAATGGTGTGGTTCATCTCATTTGGCTCTATTAGTGGAGTACTTGTACTGGCTTCATTTCTCATTCTTGGTACAAAGACCAAGTACGCATTACGAAGAGCTAATGAGAGATTCTAATGCTGCAGCCGATGCGTCTCATATTCTTCCTTAGTAGGAAAGCCTCTGCCACAAATATCGCATAGATATGGATCATTGGCAAGATGTCCAGGTCCAGATGGTTTACCAGACGATGCCATATGACACGTATGGACGAATATCCAATAAAAAGATTGTAAAATGCAATGAGGAGGCGGTCATAAAAAGAACGTATAGGCTTATCAAGAGTAGAGGTACACGAAAAAGCATATGCAGCAGGAGGGCTGTGCACTCGATGCATATTCTCTAGAATTCAGTATTTTTTTATTATACAATAAAGACCGGGGGGCCCTCCTGCTCTGGGGAATTGGGGAGCAAAGCAGAAGTTGTGAGTCCCACCAGATCTTGGCTTCTAATTGCGTAGGACCCACTTATATCCACAGAGGTGAGTTCCTCTACAATTAAGATAGAATTAAATACTCTAGAACACTCTTATAGAAGAGTCGTAAACAGTAGCGGATGCATTACCGATAACTTCCCACTCCTTAAGAGCTCTATTGAAAAGTAGAGGCAGAGATAAGTTTGGCTTATCAATAGCTACGTTTCAAATTTAAGAAAATATCAATGTGCCTTTGCATCCAGTATAATAGAATCAAACTATTTCTCTTAATTTGAGTATCATTATTATCTAATCAATAGACTGTGGCTATGATTTATCCTGAAATCAAAATACCACTAGATTAATCATTTTAAAAAAAAGATACTTTAGTTTGCTTACCACAAAGAGAGATCGTTATAATTTTACTAATTGAATAGGTTAAGTTAGTAATATATCTTATAATAGCATAACAAGGTTCTAGCCGTTCGAGAGCCGCTATAGTTGGTTATTCTCCTAATATAGTTTTATGGCAAATATCCAACTATGGCAGAGGGTTCTAGCAAAAGGGTAGCGGTGGTGACTGGCACCTGTAAGAGCATAGGTCAAGCCATTGCTCTAGAATTTGCCAAAGAAGGATATTGCATTGCGATTAATGGAGTAGATGAATCAGCTCTAGAAAGTGCTGCCAAGAATATTGCAAGAGGAATTAATGACAAAGATAAGGACTCTCGTATAATTTCGTTTGCAGGAGATATCTCATCTGAAGAAATTGCTGAGTCTTTGGTCGAACAAACGGTTAGAAAGTATGGGAGAATAGACGTTTTGATTAACAATTTAGAATTGCTTGGCGGCCCCCAGCGAGTAAATTCTACCAATAAGATTGGGACAGAAAAGCCTGTGTCTCCATACTTTACTTTGGAAGAATTTGAATTTTCAGATAACAACCTAATGGGCGCATATATTAGTACAAGGGAAGTTGCAAAATGGATGATCGAAAATAATACAATTAACAACAATAATTTTTCGATTATCACTGTCTCGTACTCTCCGGATTATATGCCTTCTTCAAAAGATCCATTTACTTCTTCGAGATCAGGCATAAATCTCTATACATCGTCAAGAGAAAGTACGAGGATTCTCACAAAAACTTGTGCTCTAGAACTTGCAAAGGTCAGCATCCGTGTAAACGGCATAGTGCCTGGTATTATATATCCCGCCGAAAGTGGACGATATGGCATTTGGAACAATAATAATAGTATTAATAATGACTGGGAAAAGGACATAATTCCGATTAAGAGAATGGGTCAGCCAAGAGAGGTCGCTCAAGTTGCCACCTTTTTGGCATCTAATAAGGCAAGCTACGTCACTGGAACATTAGTATATGTTGACGGCGGTCTTGCACTTAATCGTCCAGCCCGCTTCCTTGAGCAGGATCTAGAATTTGATTGAGACATTTTATAAAGTATATCAAAAATTTCCTCGGCAATATGTTTCCAAATGAAAGTAGGAGATACTGGCGACCTAGCATGCAAGAACTGTAAACCTCTGCTGCAAGAACCATTCTTCACTGTATAGCATATACAACCATCTTTGATATTTGTGCAGTCAAAGCTGACAGGATATTCTTTGGCGAAACCATCCTTGTTAGGCACAAGCGCATTGTATGGCTTAAAGATCAGATGCTCAATATTTTTCTCTTTACCAAATTCTGGCGATACTTTTATCAATTCTTGTGCATACCTCACATCAGAAAATTCCACTTCATATCGGATTGGAAAAGGAGAACTCTCCTTCTTATTCCACCATTCAATTCCTGTGAACTGATTTAGGCCTCGAAATGACATATTTTTACTTTCAGCCTCATTTAATTGAAATAGAAGGTGTTCAATCGCATTCCTACCATTGCTAGCATCAAGATCTATTCCACGATATTCTATTGATTTATCGTACTTATGTAGTATTATTTCACGTAAATAAGAATATGACCAACGGCGGGTAGAACTTTGGTAAACTTGTATCTATTGACCCTCGCAAAAATTGCCCAAAAGTTATCATACCCATTCAATTGATAAATCAGATTAAGCTCAATAGCCCTAGGATTATTATCATCTACACCAGAATCAAACAATTCCAATAGATAGAGGATCCATGACTTGTCTGGGATATTATTTCCTAGATCTTTACATATTCTGATAATATCTGATGTACCAACTACAGCAGAAGGATAATAAAGTTCAGGATTGTCTTTATGTTCCGCAGCAATAACAGAATAGCAACGGCAAAACGAACCTGTCCAAAAGTGTGACATTAAATATTCTTCAACCCTTCTGCTTTGCTAAACTATAAAAAAGACTCTAAATCCCCCATTCCGCAAACGTTATTTACTGTGGCTAATTGAGCTAGCAATTAGTCCTTGTTGTACCTGGTATATATGGTATAGCTTGATTGAAAGGAAAAAGATATGTCTAGGTGAACGAATGTAAGGACTGTAAACAAGCATCTCTCGGTCGTCAATCTACTTTTATTTCTTTTCCTCTTGGTTTGCTTTGTTTCTCAAATGTTATCTCCAATATGCCATTAGAGTAAGCAGATCTGGTAGTTTCTATATTAGTTTCTGACGGTAGCCTAAGATTCGTTTTTTCTACTGCTAGTACACTTTTAATTATCTACATCCTCTATACTATTAATTATAGAGCATTTTCGTAGTTATATCCTTAGCGGTCAGATTTTCCTTACAAATTCAAACTAATGTAGCCCAAGATGTGAATTAATAATCTTTTTTGTCATAATCAGTTAATTCTTCACTTATCTTCCAAAGTCTAGCTGCGGTATTGTGGTCATCTGCAAGCCCGAAAAGGCGCACTGGTTTTCTATTTACAAAGTATTCTCCGCTTATCTCAGCTACTTCAGGTGAAGAAGCTAAATATATCGCAGTATCTGACCCTTTCTTTGGGCTAACCAGGAATGGGTTTATAATCGCCCAAATCAGTCTATAATACCAAGGATTGTTTTGTACAAGATTTGTTCTAACTCCTCCAGGATGGAAACAGTTTGATGTAACGCCACTTCCCCTTGACCTTCTTGCCAATTCCTTTGTAAACAATATATTGGCTAATTTTGATTGCCTATAAGCTTCTATACCTTTGTAGCGGCGCCCTCTTTCAAATTGCAAATTATCGAAATTAATGTATGCTCCTTTATGAGCGACTGAGCTTGTAGTTATGACTCTAGAGGGGCTCCTTGTCTTCATTTTTTCAAAAAGGAGGTTGGTTAAGAGAAATGGTGATATGTGGTTTACAGCAAATGTGTATTCAATATTATCAACAGTAGTAAAGCGTCTAGAAAGAAATACACCAGCGTTATTGATAAGAATATCAAGGCTTCCATAACCATCTAAAAACTCATTGGCAAGTTGGTGTATAGATGCCTGTGAAGACAGATCTGCTAAAAGATATGAGATCCGACCCTTATCGGTAGCAATGGAAGCTTTTCTACAAATTTCTTCCATTGTTGCTTGGCATTTCTCCTTATTGCGTCCAACCAAGATAACATTTGCTTTCATCTTGGCAAGACCGAGTGCAATTTCTTTTCCTATGCCTGATGTACTTCCAGTTATAAGACAAGTTTTTCCTTCTATCATCTTGTATATCTCATATTAACAGAATTTTGCATAACTTCAATATTGAACTTTTGCTACATTTGAGCTTAACATTTAGAAGATATTTGCTTGAGAGTTATCTTCATAAGAATGAAGCATACATAGACACGGTTACTCGCAGAGCCGTGAATCGAATTTAAAATTCGGAAAATAAAATAATTAACTGGTCCATTCTCCGCATTAGCAGTAGCATATAATATTTGATTATAGCAACTGCTTTTGGTAAAATATCTCAATAAGGCTCTTATTTATACAAGAAGTTTACAAACCTCCACAAAGTTTAATTAAACCGGTTTCGGAATGACATCGGACGATAATTATCTTGCATAGCACTTTTTGGGAGAGAAGATAATTTGGAAGAATCTCGAACTTTAGATGATTCCAGCAGTGCTAAGAGAAAAATTTTGATTGTAGATGATGAGCCAGATGTTACCTTCACAATTAAGGTCATCCTGACGTCGAATGGATACCCAGTCGATGCTTTTGAAGACGCAGAAGAGGCGCTCGCTCATTTTAGAAAGGGAGCATATTTTCTGGCATTTCTAGATATCAAAATGCCAAAGATGAATGGCTTTGATCTTTACAAGAAATTGATGGAAATTGATAAGGATATGAAAGTTTGCTTTCTGACAGCTCTTGGCGAGTTTGATGACTATTATAGACAGTACAAGAAAGAAGATGTAGCTCCTGTCTGGGGAGTACGACATATTGTTAGAAAACCAATAGACAATTCTAAATTGCTAGAAGAGGTATCAATTATGACTACTACGGCAGGATAGCGTACAGAAATGATAGAATTAATTCTAATTTATATAGTTTGATCCTTCTTGCAGATAGATAACAAGGAAGAAGAAACAAAAAGAACCGATGTCTTTTCGACAAGACAAACTACCCAAACACGGCTGCTTTCCTTTCTTCGCTCTGTTCATTTTAGATATCTTATAATACCCTCAATAGTTCTCTCTGTAGTCGCATATGCCTCTACTATCTCGCCTAACAGCTGGGTAGTATCAGATGCAGACCATTTCTACTTTGAAATATTTGCAGTTATACTTTCAACGATAGTAGCATTCTACTGTATAACAAGAGCTTATACGCTTAATGAAAAATTCAGTCTTTTTGTAGGGATAGGATTTTCTACCATTGCAGTAATAGATATTCTCCATGCAGTTTTTTCGTACGCCTTTGTGGGCAATAATCAATTTCTTTCATATTTTATACCGCAGACATGGTTTGCAGGACGAACTTTTCTTGGAGCTATGCTTGTTATTGCTGTCGCAAAATATGCTCCAAAAGTCGAGAAGCAGGATGAGCAACAAATTGAACGAGGAGGAGGAAAAGAAGAACCTCATAGCATTGATATTCCAAATACAAACAATGATAATGATATCAAGAGGCGTGATGGAAGAAATGGCGAGGAGAAATTACATCGCGGTCTTCTAGTTTCTTTATTCTTGCTCGCATTTTTAGCAGTAAGTGTAGTGGCAATATCATTCTTTACAATCTTTCCAGGTATTGTACTTCCTTATTCGCTAGCTAGACCCTATGAAAATCCTTCGCTAATACTTTTTTCAATTGCGTTATTTCTCTTTTATAAAAAGAAGCTCTATAATTCAAATGATGCCTTTTACAAAGGGATACTTGGCGCTCTTATCATAGATGTATTTGGTCAAATAATAATGTCTTACTCAAGCACAAACTTTCATACTGCCCACAATGTAGCACATATACTCAAAAATTCAGGCTACTTTATAATTATCATATCCCTTGCAATATCCAGCATACAATACAACAAACTCGCAAAGCAAAGAGAAGCGACTATTCAATCCCAGTATAACAAATTAAAAGAAATGGACAAGATGAAAGATGAGTTCATCAATGTAGCAGCACATGAATTGCGCACACCCATTCAACCAATAATTGGTCTAAGTGAAATCTTAAGATCAAGAATAAGAGATAACGATAGCGGCCGTGGTTCCAAACAAGAGAACGAAGAATATGTTGACGTTATTTTACGGAATGGACAAAGACTTAAAAAGTTAGTTGAAGACGTCCTAGACGTCACGAAGATAGAGAGCCAGTCACTAGGTTTGCATAAAGAGCATTTTGATCTAAATGATCTCATTATTAGCATAATCGATGATATAGTAGCGGCAGAGGCAGACTCGATGGTCTATGGACTGCCAGCCAGACGCAAAGACAAAAAAAATTATGTAAAAATAAACTACCGACCTCATCACTTACCAGTATACGCAGATAAAAATAGACTTGAGCAGGTTATTTCTAACTTGCTAAATAATGCTCTAAAGTTTACCTCTGAAGGCTATGTTGCGATAACTACGGAAAAGAAGACATATGGCAATAGCAATAAGAGTAGTACTATCGCTGTTGTTAACATATGCGATAGTGGTTTAGGTGTCGACTCTGAAATAATGCCTAAGCTATTTACCAAGTTTTCATCTAAATCTTTTTCAGGCACTGGTCTGGGTCTATATATTTGTAAAAATATTATTGAAGCGCATGGTGGTAAAATATGGGCTGAAAACAACAAGGATGGAAAGGGAGCAACATTTTCATTTACGCTGCCTATGGCTAATTGATATCGATTGATGGCGTACTGTACTGTAAAACATCATCGTTTAGGTTACGATTCTAGAGGCTGATATCCGAGAACGACTTATGGAAAGGTATAAATATATTTTTGTTACTCTCCTTGAACCGTACAACTGTCTATAGTCACCGAACGCAAGTTTGTGAAATTTAGGCGAGGTGTAAATGAAAACAATGACAACAACTACTATCATAGCAGATCAAGGTCCAATAACAAATGCTGGCAAGATCTCAAAGCAAGTTCAATTTGCTCTATGTAGCCATTGCTTCTGGTGCGCATCATTTCTAGGCCGAAAGTTAGGCAAAGTCTGTCCGTCCTGTAAAGACAACACTATCAATTCGATACCCTTAGCAGGAACGTAGGGTGCTAATTAACGAGCGTGAGTGCAGCAAAGAGCAACGAGCAAGCGTACGCTATTCGGATTGACTTCTTTGCTGCTGGTCGAATAACATCCTTTTCTTTTTGTTTGTTTGTTTGCTTGCTTGCTTGCCATCCAGAGTTCAACTAAAATTTCATTAAAGATTCTTCCAGAATTGATTCTGGCCCAACTAGATCCCAGGCAAAACAAAATCCATAACCCCGAAGAAATATGCAAAACATCAATTAGACGCCCAAAAATAAGTCCACGTGCAAGATAAAGGGGGACAGTAGGCAGCAGGCAGCAGAAGAGACAACTTTTCTCGCCTATAGAGGATCTTTAATATTGAGTAAAAACGGTAATGGTTTTTATAATCCTTGCAATCTCTGACAGACATACAAGAGAGAGAGATATGCTCATTCCGGTAAGATGTTTTACATGCGGGGGGCTCATTGCAGACAAGTATACAGAATATTCAAACCGTGTCAGGACTGGCGAGGATCCAGGAAAGGTGATGGACTCACTGGGAGTGAAACGCTACTGTTGCAGAAGAATGTTCATTTCTAATGTCGATACCATTCACCAGATTATTCCCTATTATGAAGCGCTCAGAAGACGTATGTTCGAGATCCAGTCTGACATAGAATAATATAATCTCAAACGAAGAATAATAATAAATTATCTTCAATATTGAAAAACTATTATGCCTTCTATCTCATCAGTTCGTGGCAGAATAGTTTTCAACAGTCGAGGAAGCAAAAGTATTGAAATTGACGTTGTAAGTGACGGCAAATCTATCGGAAGGGCGTGCTCACCGTCCGGAGCATCTGTAGGCAAGTTCGAGGCACAGAGCTTTCCAGAAAACAAGCCCGAAGAAGCCCTATCTATGCTAAATGCCAATATCAATAGGTTTGTAGGTTTGCAGGCAGAGGACCTGCTGGCAGTATATGATGCGCTAAAGTCAATAGATAAGACTGACAACTATAGTAAGATCGGCGGGTCGGTGGCTTATGCACTCAGCATTGCAGCTGTCGACTCGGCCGCCAATTCTCTTGGTATTCCGCTTTTCAAATTGTTAAAACAAAACAAGCCGTACAGGTTCCCGTTTCCGCTTGGCAATATCTTAGGCGGTGGTGCACATGCTGGACCAGGTACTCCCGACCTACAAGAAATCCTTGCATGCCCGGTGGGCGCGCATAACATTATTGATGCACTTGAGATGAATTTCAAGCTTCACCGTGAGACACGCAAAGTGATAGAATCTATAGACAAACGCTTTACCTACGGCAAAGGCGACGAGGGAGCCTGGGCTCCAAATGTAAACAATGACCAGGCCCTTGAAATCATAGAAAAGGCGATAAATAATTGCGGTTACACACTGGGCAAAGACATGGCAATAGGCATCGACTTTGCTAGCTCGTCATTCTGGAACGAAGAAAAGCAGCTGTACGACTATACACGGCAAGGCATCAAACGGGATACCGGCGAGCAAATTGAGTTTGCAAACAGGCTTATACACGACTATAAGCTAATTTATGCGGAAGATCCCATGCATGAGGGCGATTTTGAAAGTATGGCAGTTTTGAATAAAAAAAATCCTCAGACGCTAGTTACAGGAGACGACATGCTCGTAACAAACGCCGGTAGGATAAGGGAAGCAGTAAGGTATGGGGCGTGCAGCGGTGCAATACTGAAGGTCAATCAGGCAGGCAGCCTGTATGAGGCACTAGATTTTGCTAAAGAATGTAGCAAGAATAACATCAAGATAATAACGTCACACAGGTCCGGTGAGTCGACTGATTCACACATTTCACACATAGCGATTGCCACAAACTCTAAGATGTTAAAATCGGGCGTATTGGGAGGCGAGCGCATTGCCAAGCTAAATGAGCTTGTGCGCTTGATAGAGTATGATTTAATTGCAGAAATGCAAGATTTGTGACATACTCAAGCTGCAAGGCAGGTTTTGAACTTATATCAACTAAAAAAGTTGAATACACACTATCACTGATAACATGGTAGCTGTAACAATGGAAGGAGAGGGCTAGAAGACACAAGTGGCCAACCTTTAAAGCTCTCCTGATAAATGAAGTCCTTGATGAGCGCCATGAACTATAAGAGATAACTGAAGAGAAACAAGCTAATACTATCCTCAAATTCCTAAATTGTATCATATCTACGCAGAGTGTTGTGTCGTCAACAACACAATTTAGCTCTGAATCACATCGTCAATATAACGCCAAGGCATACTCTGCTGCCAATGCGACATTGCCACTTGCTCCCACTACTATCCCGCGCCGTGAACCAAGTGAACACGACGTTCAAATAGAAATCATCTTTTGCGGTATCTGCCACTCAGACCTCCATACAATACGTAACGAGTGGGGTGGCACCGTCTATCCATGTGTCCCAGGACATGAGATCGTTGGTCGTGTCACTAAGGTCGGCTCAGCTGTCACCAAGTTCAAACCCGGCGACCTCGCTGCGGTAGGCTGCATGGTTGACTCCGACGGCTCCTGTCCCGAGTGCCAGGCTGCCCTTGAGCAGTTCTGCCCGAATATGACAGGCACCTACAACTCCCCGGACCGGCACCTCGGAAGCGTCACATATGGAGGCTATTCTGATAGTATAGTCGTCAAAGAACACTTTGTCCTACGCGTTCCTTCTAACCTCAATCTCGCCGGAGCCGCGCCTTTGCTGTGCGCAGGAATTACAACGTACTCTCCTCTGCGCCACTGGGGCGTCACCAAAGGCAAGAAGGTTGGCGTAGTCGGTCTAGGAGGACTAGGTCACATGGCTGTGAAGTTCGCTCATGCGCTTGGAGCGCACGTCGTTGTCTTTACCACTTCACCTAGCAAGAAGAAAGACGCCCTTCGCCTAGGCGCTGACGAGGTTGTTATTTCTCGTGATGCTGACCAGATGAAGCAGCATGCCAGCAGCTTTGACTTCATCCTCGACTCTGTCTCTGCCGAACACGACATTAGCGCTTACATCCAGCTCCTTCACCGCGACGGCAACATAACCCTTGTCGGCGCACCGCCGAAACCTCTTGCCGTCTCCGCCTTTGGTCTCTTATTGAGACGTCGCAGCCTCTCTGGCTCGCCCATCGGAGGCATTGCCGAGACGCAGGAAATGCTCGACTTTTGTAGTAAACATAACATCACTGCCGATGTAGAAATCATCCCTATCCAGAAGGTCAACGAGGCTTATGACAGACTGCTCAAGTCCGATGTGAAGTATCGCTTCTCGATTGATATGGCTTCTCTTAAATCTAACTAACCGATACAGGAGCTTTTTCCTGCCTCTCAAAAAAAGGTCGGCTTTAGACATAACATATTCCGCATGCTCAATATGCTAGATATGCGTTTGATGTAAGACATTATACCTGAGTGCCGACTCTTCTCGTCACCGCTTCGACAAAATCGCCCACGAACCGACATACTAATAGAATGCTTGTCATCGCCGTAGTGTTCGATAGAACTCCTTATGAGTATGCTTAAATCAAACTATGTGTATTTCTGATTAGCATCTTTTCAGATTGTTTGATTTTCTAATACTCTGGTTGGTTACCTCCGTGGAATGATTTGGTTGAGGCACTAATAATACATAGCATCTGGCCTTTCAGTAGACTGTATTATTTTTCTAGCAGAGTATGACTTAATTAGAAAGCCTTTGAGCGGTTGGCAACCCTTTTTGCCTATTTCCACTTTGTTAGTATTTTTTCTCTGCGAAAAACCCCCTCGCTGATGTAGAATAGAATCACATCGATTCCCACAAGACTTGCAGAGATGATGAGTAAATTGCTACTACTCTCAAGAGATAAGATGTTCGTTTCAGCTAATACGTAGATACCTACAAATGGAAGAGCGACAATCCCACCGAGCTGCCGCGCTGCACGCACATCACTGACTCTAGAAGATATGAGGATATCGAATTCTATAGAGAGTATAGAGCCAAGCGGCGCAAGAAGGAACATGATAACCCCCATGTTCCAGTTTGGGAAATAGAAATAGCCTAACGTGCTATATGTAAGGCTATCTATAAGAGCCATAAATATCACAGCACTTATATAGAGAGCGGCGACGGGCGGCAAAAACGCAGCGATGCTTTTTCCCAACAGAATTTCCCGTTCAGTTGTTGGTGTCGCAAGAAGGGGTTCAATGCTCTTCTGAACTTTTTCACCAACTAAACTGTAAGAGGCTATAGCTGTAGGCAGAGTTACCGCACCGGTTATGAAGAATAAAGAATAAGCGTTTAGCACTGTTGGGAGTGCCTCAGCTGGAATACCTCCACTTTTCAAGCCGATAAATTGAACGATCAGTGGCAGACTAATCGATACAAAGAGTGGGAAGAGAACAACTGAATATATAACGCTTTTTTTCTTTCTAAAGATAGAAAAATCCTTTTGTGCAATAATCCATGCTTTTGACAACCTCATCTCAAGTCCCCTTTAACTATTTTCAGGTATACGTCCTCTAGACTGGGTCTGAGCTCGCTGACATACTGAATATGCCCTCCAGCCGATACTATTGCCTCTATAAATTTAGGATTTTCCTTTTCGCCGCTGGCTACATCGATGATCAGTCTGTTGCCATCGATTAATGCATTTCGTGATGTCTGACTCTTGACGGCATCCACGATAATCTCGTTAACCTTCTCGAGTTGAATTACGGTCTTGCTGCTCCAGAACAGTTCCCTGAGTTGTTCAGGCGTGCCGACCGTCAAAAGTCTAGTTTTCAATATTCCAATTTTATCACAGATTCTTTGTGCTTCGTCAAGATTATGCGTATTGAGGAGAATGGTCCTCTTTTCTTTCTTGAGCTCCAAAATAAAATCTCGGACTGTTCTTGCGGCTTCGGGGTCTAGATTCACAGTAGGCTCATCAAGAAAAAGTATCTTAGGCTCCTGTACCAACGCGCGGGCCAGGGCAATCTTTTGCTTCATTCCTTTAGAGAATGTTCCAACTGGCAAGTCTTTCTTCTCCCATAGTCCGAGCAGCCTAAGAAAAACGCTCTATGCTTTCTTTTCTTTGTTGTTCTGTGCGCTCATACAACTTGCCATAAAAATCAAGGTTCTTGTAGGCACTCAACTCCTCATAAAGACCTACGTTATCTGGAAGGAATCCAATAATATTTCTAATCTTAAGTGAATTGAACTCATTATTACCTATTTCGTAACCGCCTACTCTTGCTTGTCCGCTGGTCTTTGAAATGAGACAACAGAGTATCCTCACCGTAGTCGTTTTTCCTGCCCCATTCGGCCCCAAGAAACCAAAAACTTCACCTTCATTTACATGAAATGTCACATCATCGACTGCAGTGATTCCACCAAACTTCTTGGTGAGATTCTCCGCATCTATCAACGATCATGTGAGCGACGTATCAACATATAAGGTGTCCATGTTCTTATCAAGAGCATATCCATATTTGCCTGTGATCGAAACTAGGCACGAGCCAGGTCACTATTTAGTCCAGCTTCCTTTACAAGAAGTCTCTGCTTTGACAGGTACTTAATTTAGAAAGCCGCGATCTAATAATACAATGAAGACTTAATCAACCATGTTGTATGTATAAACAGTTACTCTCCTTCAAAGGGTTGTTTGGGCAGTTGAATTTCAATAGTGTGGCTGCTGCCTATCTCTAAGGAATGATTTAATAGAAGGTATGGCAGAATTGTCCTCTGCATAGTCTATATGAGCATATCAGAGGACAACAATAATAATAACAACAACAACGATTCTGACAGCGCTAATATTAAAGAAAAAAGCGCTTCTTCTTCTATAGAAGAATCGCCAGAAGGCCATGAAGCAATCGAGACCGATAATTTAGAAAAAATGATACTTTCCACAGGCATTCGCGTTGGCACACCAGTCAAGACGAAGTTTATGTCACCTTTTATAGTCAAGGCCAACCCGGAAGGTCTTTACATTCTAGATATCAGCAAGACCTTGGCAAGAGTTGATGTTGCTGCCAAGTTCATTGGCAGAGCAAATATTTCCAAAGTCGCCGTCACTTCTGCCCGTGAATACGGCAAGACTCCTGTCGAAAAGTTCTGCGAGGTTACAGGCGCAACCAGCATTTTGGGCCGCTTCATGCCTGGCACATTTACCAATCCCTCGCTTCCAGACTATATGGAACCAGAAATAGTTGTTGTGACAGACCCTCAAGCAGACCAGCAGGCTGTACTTGAAGCCACCAGGGCAGGAGTGCCAGTTATCGCCATTGCCAACAGTGACAACATTACTTCAAAAGTTGACTTGGTAATACCTGCAAACAATCGCGGACGCAAAGCACTTGCAACAGTATACTGGCTTTTAGCCAGAGAAGTTCTCAAAAAGCAGGGCGCCATCAAGTCCGATAGCGAAATGTTGGAGAAAGCTTCAATCGACGACTTTGAAACAAAGTTAGTCGAGGAACTAGCCTGACATTAGCCAGAATTATACATCAACGATGGAGAAGATGTGACCCAACTGCCGTTCAGCATGGTATCAGCTCTCTAGCATAGACACGTGTATTTTCGCACATGGGAAACAACCTTAATTATGTTAAGATCGATATAGAGGCAACTAACGGAACCTATATCATCGTCTAAATCGAAATAGTTTAGTGGATAGAACTAGAGTATCAACAATCGTCATAACAACAATAATAATTCTATTTGCTGCTGGGCTTGCATTATCAATAGGAGCTTCTTATTCTTCTTCTTCTTCTGACATAGGAATACACACTCAGGAAACTGCACAGCAGCAAAGTGAAGAAATTTATAGGATACAAGAGACTGCGATGTCAAGCGCAGCTCCTGTAGCGCACACTGGGAATCTTCCCCATGCAGTAGTTTTTGCACTACCGATAAGGGATGATGGAAAGATCTATACTGGTCAGGTCACATTTACAGCAAGCAAGCCTATAGAAGTAGAGGTAATACATATCTACAGGCCGGACCAACCCCCTGATCAAGCACACGGACAGCCTCCAACTGCAATAATAAATGGCACGACTATAACCTATTCTCATCTTACAAGCATAGTCGACAACAACATAATTACAGGAGATATTCCAACTGCATCTGGTACATTTGAATTCACTGGAAGTGGACTAGTATTTCATAAACGAAGCTCAGAGCCGTTTACTGTCACGTACACTATCGATGCCACCGTAGGCCAACTCACCCAATAATTTCCTAAAGTCGCTGCCTAAGTAAAACACGCAGAGAGAGAGATATAAAAAAACAGATTACGAGGCCACAATTTGTAGTTGACTGTACTTCCAACCAGTGGAAAGAAAGTGCATAATTAGTCTCCTACTTTTTCTATGAACGATCTACTTAAATTGCTAATGGCATGAGAACTCCTGAATTTGACTATTAATAACACAACTTAGGCCTTTTATAGTAGAAGAATGCATTTCGCTAGAAACTATCAATTATATTACTTCTTTTAAATTTAACCTAATAGAGGAGTATCTTGACAAGAAGAGCACCTGTTGTCGCAGGAATGTTTTATCCGGAAAATGCTAGGGAGTTGAGGGCGCTCATTGACCAATCATTTCGTAACCAGCGCTTTGGTCCAGGCGTGACTATAACTTCTACTACTCCCTCTACCAATAAGCAGCATAAGATCTACGGGATTGTGTCACCTCATGCAGGCTATGTCTACTCTGGCGCGGTTGCTGCACATGGCTTTTACAAGATATCAACGGCAGACTTTCATAACATTGTAATGGCAGGTCCAAACCATTATGGCATAGGCTCTTGGGTAGCTGCCATGAAAGACGGTATATGGGAGACGCCGCTTGGCGACGTTCAAATCAACTCCGATATGGCTGAAAAAATAGGAACAAGATCAACCACTCTAGACTTTGATGATTACGCTCACAGTAGAGACCATTGTTTGGAGGTTCAGCTGCCTTTCTTGCAATATATTAAGCAAGATTTCAAAATTGTACCAGTTATACTAGTCTCTCAGAATAGAGATACAGCTTTTGACCTTGGGGATGCGATATCAAAGACAATTATCGAAATGGGTACTCTTGATTCTACTCTGTTATTAGCCTCATCGGACTTTACACACTATGAGCCAAATGGCGAAGCGCATAGAAAGGATGGAGAGCTAATAAAGGCAATACTTGCACTTGACATTAACAGGTTTTACACTATCCTTGAGAGGCTGAACATTTCTGCATGTGGGTATGGGGCGATTGCGACGATGATGATAGCCGCTAAGAACCTTGGTGCGACAAGGGGGGAGCTACTAAAGTATGCAACAAGTGGAGATGTTACAGGAGACATAAGTGCAGTGGTAGGGTATTCTTCCATAGTTTTCATATGAGCCACGGAAAGGCGTCTGCGCCTGCTAAGGTAATCCTGTTTGGCGAGCACTTCGTACTATATGGAAGCCCTGCTATACTTGCAGCTATAAACAAGCGCATATCTGTTGATGCCCGCGCCATTATACATGATGAAAACAAGATAGTTATTAGATCAGACATCGGAGTCGCAGGCGAATACAATAATAATAGTGGAGAATTTACTGCACTTAAAGGTGGAAGCAAAGCAGAGTTAGTTTTGGATCCGCTATACGGTGCTATCAGGCACGTTCTATTAATGAGAAATAAGAAGAAGAATCATGTCGGGATAGAAGTTAGCATTTCTTCAAGGGTACCTCCTGGCATAGGCCTAGGCTCCTCTGCTGCATCATGTGTTGCGACGGTGGCTGCAGTAGATTCACTTTTCCAAGAAAACCCCAGCAGACAGAAAGTATGCGAGCTTGCAATGGAGTCAGAGAGGTTAATTCATAAGAGGACTTCTGGTGCAGATTGCAACGTCAGCACCTTTGGGGGGCTGATGCAGTACTATGGCAAATCAAAAAGCTTCAAGAACATAGAGACAAAGGGGCAATCCCTTTGCCTTGTTGTTGCCAACACCGGAGTCAATCATTCTACTTCTGACCTTGTGGCAGGTGTCAAAAAGTTCAGGGATAGAAATAGAATACTCTTTAAAACTCTTTTAAAATACGCTAGTGAAATTTGCTTGCAAGCGTGCACTGCAATAGAATCAGTAAAATGTGACAAGATAGGCGAGCTTATGAATGAAAACCAAATCATACTTCAGCAGCTCGGCATATC
>JBKPEN010000283.1:0-14075 GCA_046728425.1 Thermoproteota archaeon | reverse complement strand
GTACCCAATGATTGATGCGTTTACGACTGCAATTATTATTCTTCTTCTCTATGCCCTAAAGTGTTATATTATTACTTCGCCGCTGTCTTGCCTTGTCTTAGACCTAATTCTTCCTTATTGATTAGGCTTTGTGGCTGTTCCTAAAATTAGCTCTCCTGTAAACTTTACAGGGCTACCTGATGGGAACATTTTATGGAGAGATTCGATAACATCATTCTTTATTGCCAGCTTCTTCTCTTCAGGTAATTTAGATATTATAAGGACTAGAGAGCCAGTTACTTCAGTCATGCCCTGCCAAAATTCTTCAGCTGTGTCTATCTCCGCTACTGTTACTTCTATTTTCTCAGCTTTAAAGTCAGAGAAGCCTGCTTTCAAGAAATAGTCACGGAGCATCTCTACACTAGGTATACTAAATGCTCCTTCAGGCGTACCTGGTGCTGGTGGCCCTGTGAAATCGGGAACATGTTTGGATACCGTCTTCATTACTACTTGCATAACAGGTGACTTATCAGGAGAACCCAAGACAGTGACAGAGGCCTTCCCTCCTGGCTTTAAGACGCTAAGAAACGCCTTAAGCGCCTCTACCGAATCTGGCATGAACATAAGTCCGTTACGACAAACTACTGAATCAAATGTGTTATCTTCAAACATGGAGAGGCTTTCGTCTTTAACAATCTGAAATATAACATTTGTAAGACCTTGATAAGCAGCTTGTTCCTTTGCTACCTCCAACATTTCTGGACTCAAGTCTACTCCTATAACCTTTCCATTTGGGCCTACGATTTTTGCTATGGTTAGTGCAGGTTCACCAGTGCCTGTAGCCACATCTAGTACAGTCTGTCCAATACTGATCCCAGTTGACCTTATGAGCTGATCTGATACGGGAGCCAGCCACTTGAGCATATCTTTTCCGTACTTTTTCCAACCTGGTGCTGCAGCGTTCCATTCCGTGCGTGCATGGTGTCTTATTATTTCATCTTCGGATTTACTCATTGAATCGTTTCTCCAGGCTTTTGTGATTCTGGGTCATGACAATGCACCGGGCGCTCAGACTCAGTCCACGCTTTGAGGAACAAGTGCTGTGAGCGTCAAAAACCCAGTTGACCACTATCTTGTGGTCTGTAGTAATCGAGCTTTTAGTCATTGTCGTACTGTCCTTTATGAGTATATTTCAAATATTTCAAAAGTTCGCTTAAACGATGCATATACTCTCGGCTACACTTCCTCCTATTCAGAGGTTGAGCATCATGTCGCGATCCTCAACACCGTCTGGAAGAAAGATTTACTGGTAAGCTTCGTTTTGCCGCCGTACTCTTCTTCTCCGAATGTAATCATTTCAAGCATTTCTTATCTCAAGAACTACAAATGACTAATCTGTGTGGCCGTAAATAGATATCGCTTGCTGTATATACTAACCAATCTAATCCGCTCTCAGTTTTCAGCTGTTATTTCCTTGGATAATTTTTATGGCTTTTGGCTGAAACAGTTCATTGATCTCTCGAGGAGTTCTGTCCTCAAACACTACATCAGCATGCCATTTTGAGCCAAAAGCTGTATATTGTAACAAGATTGGTAGAATGTCTCTTCCTTTCTCCGTTAGGGTCCATCTTACAACCATCGGTGATTTTTCCTTCTCGATGCACTCGATGAATCCCTCTTTCTCTAGCTCCTTCAGGCGCATTGACAGAACCCTTGGAGTCAAGCCTGAGAGGGAATCGAGAATCCTACTAAACCTGTCAATGCCGAGGATTCCAATGTCCCTTAACACTAAGAGTGTCCACTTTTTCCCCAATACACCCAAGCTAGCTCTAATGGGACACTGAGCAAAGTTAACTCCTGGAAGGAGCCATTCTGATACTGAAGTAGAGTATTGCTTTTCTTCTTCAGAAATTGATTTTTGCAACTATACTTTCACTCCCCTACCAATTTATAAAGTATACTTAGTATAGTGTCGGCTATGGGAACCACCGAATCTGCTAGCGGAACAGAGGGGGGAAGAAATTATCTGGGACTCTCCTTAATCCGACCACCTAAAAAGAACCATAAATCCATAGAACAGATTGGAAAGGCAATTGTACAATGGTTCAAGAAGCATGGAGCAAGGCCTGAGATCTACCATCTCAGTACAAGGGAGTTTCCTCAGAGCATAGAAAGCATCGCAAAGACACTTTCTATCAAAGATGAGAAAGAGGAAGAAGTTTGGGTGCTGCTGCAATTCTACAAAGACCAAGCTTATGCAGACGAGGTGAATACAAAGATGATGCAAGATGAAAGTATCGGTGCACTAATGAAAGAGTTTGGAGGACTGATCAGCCAAGGAACAAACCTCATCATGGGAGGATTCAGCCGCCTTAGGGTGTAGAAGAAGCCTTGTCAATCGCGACAACTATCTATGGAGATGTGGCGACTCTGATATCGCTTCTTACAAGTGAGGGGGCGAGAAAAAATATAGATCAGGAGAAAGAAGAGAAAAAAACTGTAGCAGGGACACGATATCTTTTTTAAGAAAGTGATTATAACTTGAAAAGTTTGCCCAATCTGAAGAAAAGCAGCAGAAGACGAATAGCCATAATGGTGTGATAACAGTCTTCGTTGCATTAGTGTCTTTTTATGCTGCCATGTATCTTCTTACTCCGTATTCAGGATTTGCTCGGGCGTTAATTTGGATGGATGCTGATATCAAAGACTATGAAAGATTTCCTGCACGAACTGTGAATAATGCGCCACCCGTCTTTAATTTTCAAACAGTTGATGCTCCTACACAAAATGAATATTTGAGATTGCTAGACAGAATGGCTTCCCAAATACCCTCTCAAAGTACAATTTCCGCCACATCATTTAGTGAATTACTAACATCAACTCAAACCACAGCTTTTTTGATTATAAAAGATGACCGATTGATTTATGAAAACTATTTCAATGGTTATGGAAGAGATTCTATTAATACATCGTTTTCAGTCGCCAAGTCTTTTGTCTCAGCCCTAGTCGGCATAGCAATAGATGAAGGGTTAATTGATAGCGTCGATGACCCAATCAAAGATACATACCGGAGTTAGAGGATAGAGACATTAGATATTCCGCCATAACAATCAAAGACCTTCTTAGCATGGCGTCGGGTCTTAGATATGTTGAAGAAGAAACCCCTTTTAGCGATGATACGAAGACCTATTACGATCCTAACCTACGCGCTGTTGCATTATCCGCAGTAATTGAAGAAGAACCAGGCAAAACATTCCACTACAATAATTATAACTATCTATTACTTGGAGTTATCCTTGAGCGGGCTACAGGGATGCCAGTCGCGAAGTATATGGAAGAAAAACTATGGAAGCCACTAGGTATGGAAGCTCCAGCCTCTTGGAGCCTTGACGGTGAAGCAAGTGGCTTTGAAAAAATGGAGAGCGGTATCAATGCTCGTGCAATTGATTTTGCAAAGTTCGGGAGGATATATTTGAATAATGGTAGTAATTGGAATGGAGAGCAAATAATCTCTGAGAAGTGGATAAAGACTTCCACAAGTGCAAATAGTACTAGCGATCCATCTATAGAATATCAGTATGGATGGTGGATATACCCCTCACAAGAAGGTATTGTTGACAGTCGCCATTTTTCGGCCAGAGGAAACTTTGGGCAATTCATCTACATCAATCCAGAGGAAAGGTTGATCATCGTAAGACACGGATATGACTCTGGGGATGTCAATTGGATCAACCTCTTTGAGAGTATTTCCAAAGCAATAAGCTAACTAAGAGCATGCATATATGGATGGATGTATCAATATCCTGAAAGGCTAAGTGAAGTAAGTCTCAACATCCCTAAAAACAACACATTACATCAAGGAAGAGTAGAAAAAAGCACCAAGTTAAAGTGTACAAAAAAGATTTCTCGTCTTTTTTTAAAGAATTATCTGTTAAATCTCTCAAGTGAGAGTAAGCAAATAGTGTTTGATATCTCCATTCAATATTAAGGATGAGCCATAGAGAGTTATATGTTCTGTTCTGTTTACACTGAAATTTATCAAAGCTTCTTTCTAAAGTGTTGAGGTCAAGTGGAGGAGGTGTGGTGCAGCCGATATCGTTTTTTACCTCACTACATCTGTAATAAATTCAGGATAACGATCACCTGCAAAAGCACCTTCATGAAAAGTTTTATCAAGGAAAGCCAAATCCGCAGCATTCAGTTGAATGTTCTCACATTTCAGATTTTCAAGAAGTCTTGCTCTTTTCGAAGTCCCTATCAGAGTTATGATATCTTCGCCTTGATGCAAGACCCAAGCGAGAGCCAGCTGGGCAGTCGTCACACCTTTGCTCTCAGCTAACTGTTTCAATTCATTGACTAGCTCGTCGTTTCTTTCCCTATTTCCTGGTGAAAACCGGGGAAGATAATTTCTAAAGTCACCTGGTTGAAGGGGAGTCGATTGGCCGGATAGCAAGCCGCGAGACAAAGCGCCATAAGCAACAAGACAGATCCCTAGCTCACGGGTAGTCGGTAGGATTTTGGATTCTGCAACCCGGCTGGCAAGTGAATATTCGATTTGAACAGCGGACACTGGATACACCTCATTGGCCTTTCTTATCTGCTCAGCTGTTGCCTCTGAGAGTCCCAGGTAGCGCACTTTACCTTCTTTGATTAAATCCGCAATAGCGCCAACTGTGTCTTCTATGGGAACTTGCGGATCAACACGCCCGGGTTGGTAAAGATCGATATAGTCCGTCCCGAGCCTCTGCAATGAGTAAGAGATGAAGTTCTTTACTGCAACTGGACGCATATCATAGCCGCTAAATTCTCCTTTTGTGCCACGGAGAGCGCCGAACTTGACTGATATGAAAAATTTGTCTCGTCTTCCTCTCAGGGCTTCTCTCAACAGCAGTTCATTGTGGCCCATTCCATAGTAGTCTCCTGTGTCAAAGAATTTGATGCCTGCTTCCACTGCTGCATCGATGGTTGCGAGACTTTCTTTGTCATTTCTACTTTCTTTAGTGCCGTACAAATCTGACATTCCCATGCAGCCCAATCCGATCTTAGAAACTTGTGGCCCCTTTTTGCCTAACATTACAGTCTTCATAAAGGATCTCCTTTTTCGATGTTACAACATAATGCAAATATCATCATGATGTAATATCTTTGTGGAGTTATGTTATATATTACAATTAGTAGTATAACATGTCACCTTCGTCGTATTGACAGAAGTTTTTTCTTCACAGGCCAAAGTGCGGAACTATTTCTTACTGCTATCAAAAAAAGTCAAACAATACGCGCTACCTATAAGGACCCCAATAGGTTTTCTGAATAGATGGATGCAAAAATCTGCAGAGGCTCTCGTTAGATTTGCAAAGAATATAATCCTGTACGCATTAAAGAAAAAAATTTAATCGCATTTCTATCATCTAAGCAAGAGCTGGCCGGTGAAATCTCTGCGGATACCATAAATTATTGAGTCAAAGCAGCAAGACTCAAGTTGCTTCAATATCCTAGTGTCATTAAGATCAATCAGTGGGAACCTAGTAAATTGCGCTGCAATATTTGTTGTTTTTCTTTTTCTTCTTCACGCCCCTCTCCTCTCACAACTCTTATCATTTCGCTATAGTTAAGAAAGCTGTAATTCATATCCTTTAGACTTTGGATCATTTCAATCTGATCCTCCAATGCTTCTTCTGGATCCTTTGGATGTATTGCTATCCTAACCAACCTTGAATTTCTTTGCATAACTTCTAGCCTAAACAGCTGTTTATTCTTTTTAAGATACTCTTTATTTTTCTCAGGAGAACCAGTTTGATCCCAATTCAGAACTCCGGCATGCAATTTCTTTGCATTTTTGCCGTCTATGATTATTAATATCTCTTCTTTTCCTTCTACTAGCTTAAAGCCTAGCTCAATTAGATCATCTATCGTAGGCTTGTTTATAGCCCAAGTGGGCGGTACAAAAACAGTAGTATTACTTATTCCGGCTTCTTCGAGTACATTAATCGCATTTTGTAGATGTTTTTTAGCTTCCTCTACTGAAAAGGAATGAAAGTCCTCAATCTTGCCGTCATCGGTCTCATGGTAATTTCCGTGTAAGGCAACTTCCTGTTCGTATCCCAGCACCTTCTTTACAAAGTCAGGGTTTCTGCTAATAAGATTATCTTTCCTTTTCTTAAGATAAGGTATGACTGCTAAATTGTAATGTATGTCTAGTTTCTCAAGCTGATCAGCTACTCTTGATATCTTCTCCGAGTACTCTGGAGCTACATCATGTATTGTGACAATGGCAAAAAGCTTCTTGTCATCCTTATTCAACATAAGACGATCTTTTTCTTCTTCTTGCTGTTGTTGTTTTTGTCCTGAGGATAGATGAATCTCTTTCAGAGGTCCACGGTGATGGTAGTGGTGTTCTTCATTGTCATCTTTGTCATTATTATTATTATTATCCTTAACAGAGCTACCTCTTGCCGTTGTTGCTTCTTCATCATCATAATCCGTTAATTTTGCCATGCTGACACTTCACTGGTAAGGGGAGATGACTAGTACAATAAATAACAGCTGGAACTACGGTAAGGTGTACGTGGAAATATAAAGAAATAAGGACGATGCCCAAATTCTGCCGAGATTCTGAAAACACTTAAATGCATATCATATCGTTTTATCCTTTTCATCATAATGCGAAGGAACATGATGTGGCCTCCCTCTCCATTTTATTGGCTTCATGCTAACCCCTGCTAGTAGAGGAAGCGTGCTGTAAATATACGATGCAATTAAGAACAAGCCTCCAATAACACACAATACAGAATAAAGAGGCACTAATCGGTATTTCACGATGCCCTTTATGCCTGTTGCAGTTATTGCCAAAAGGCATAAGGACAAGTTGAACCAAAGGAGTATGCTTGCCAGGTATGACTCTTCCCTATTTGCAGGGTTCAAGGCAATCTGACTATTGAGAATTGAAATTTGGATGCGATACTGCTCAGCTATGCTTGAGGCATGTGTGGGTGTCGAGACGATGATAATATTAGGAACGACAGACACAATTGAAGGTGGCATGCTATAACTCGACTTGCCAGACAGCATCGCTGCATTATAAGGAAGGAGGAAAAAAGGTAGTGCAATCATTGCAACCAATATCAGCTGATGCGAAATGATTGTAGACTTGTCTTCAATTACCGCCGGCGTAACAGAGCGGCGAATTCCATGCCACAAACTTGAGATATCCCTGGACCACAGGGCCGATACGAGGGTGTCAACTTTGAACATCTTCATCCTATACTGGCCGGTTTTGAGCAAATTACCAAGAGCTCTATCTTCTTGGATTTCATCCCTTACTGACCTGTACGTATCTATCGCTTCAAATACCTCCCTCTTTATCATAAAGAAGCTTCCCATTACAAATGCAACTTTGGAATGTGGATCGTTAACATCTGCCATACCACGATCAAATACCTCAGAATAGAGGTTCCAAACAGGCATGACAACCTTTGACCAAAAATCAATGAGAGGAAGATATGGGACGCCTGTAAGTGCATCAAGCTTGTCTGATAACATTTGCCCGACGGTTAATTCAATCGTATATTTGCTTTCAAAGAGGCTATCAGCGTCAGTAAACAGCAGTATATCTCCATGGCTATTCATGTATCCTTGCTGCGATGCCCAAGTCTTACCTGTCCAGCCATCTGGTTTAGCAGATAAAGAAACAACTTTGAGCTTTTTACTAAACCCTTGTTTTGAACAAATGTCTTTCATTATTTTAAGAGTCCGATCGTCTGAATTATCATCGATAGCAACCACTTCAAAATTAGGGTACTCCTGCGTTAGTATTGATAAAAGGCATTTTCCTATGTTGTCTTCCTCATTTCGAGCTGGAACAATGACGCTTACAAATGGCCGATTGAAATTATGCTGTTTATTTTCAATAATAATATTTGGACTATTTTTGATTATTGGCGTATTCATATGTGAGTGAAGTGATCTTATGAATAGCCATATCCAGGAAAGAAGCACAAGCACAAATGCTGCAAGTAACATATACAGTTCAAACCCTGAGCTTGAAAAATCAATTGCAGAAAAGAGAACCATTACGACATCTAACTAGCTTGAACTTAATATATAGTAAAAGTAATAACATCTAGAATAAAGATAATGACACTATCTCTGGTGAATCTTATGTTTTTTATTCATCTTACACGCGCCTAATCTTTTAGAAATTTTTTCATACAGTTGTCTTGATAGGAATAGCCAAGCTTTTCGTAAAAAGGCATTGTTTCCTTAGAGCAATCAAGCACTATTTTGACGCAACCCATCTCTTTGGCGACTTGTGTGGCATGCAAAACCAGTCTGCGTCCAAGTCCCATGTTTTGATACCCGCTCCTTATACTAACATCCTCGATATGCCCAACCCTGCCGCCATTGAAGATAAATTTTGGCTCTACAAGAAGTGTGGTCGTTCCCACCACTACTTCTCCACTACTTTCTCTTTGAGGTATTACTGCAACAAAAATTCTATGGAGTGGATTTGATCTTATTTCTGCAAGCACAGTTCTTGCGTTGCTTCTTTCTAATCTAGAGGTACCTGGTAAGAGGCTATCAAGACTCTCAAGAAAGCCGTTGTCTAGGTCGTCTGGCACCAATTCTCTTACTGAAGCGATATCGACGTCAGCATTATTATTATATTGAGACTGTCTTTTGTTTGCACTTTGCGGAAGTTTTTTTGTATCTGGATGTGCCATTTTTAATCATTACTCCAAATAAGATCGCTACAGCTTTGCTTAATTGGATTTCATACCATTTCAGCAACCTAGCCAAAGATCCTTTTGGATTCAAATGAATTTCTTATCCAAATCCCGACGAACCCTTACCAACCATAGTACCTCGGAATTCCGAAGGGTTTTTTCTTGAAACTGTTGATTCATCGTTGGATCAAGTGAATCTTAGAAAGCTGCGAGTGTGACGGATCCCATAGAAAAACAAAGATAGCTTAAAAAATTAGTACTACTGGCAATCCTAATTTTTTATACACTTTTGTATTTGGAATCCTTTGCCATAGTGTTCTTACTCCTATACTCTGCACTCTGCTGCTAACCACCTTACAAAATCCTCATAGTTCTTTGGCCTTTTCTTTTATTGTGCAATTAGAGTATAGCCAAGTGCTAAATTTGCCATTACAAATATGAGTGCTACTTGAAATACTCCTTGACTTCCCGCTAGCCTTACGTTTCTCATTCCCCACTTTATTATCTTGTCTCTATTGGGCTCTTTTTTTCTTAGCTCTAAAAATACGCGGATCTCAGTAGGCATAATTATGCCAAATCCCTGCACGGACAGGATAACAACTATAACAACAGCTGCAATTATCATGGGCGAAGCAAATGTTAGTATACCCATCCTCGAAGCAAGATTTATTCCAGATGTTATTGCTACAGTTGCAAGAGCAGGCATAAGGAACAACATAAGTGGGACAAGTTTTTTGATTACTTGTGTTCTTGCTGGTGGCTCTAGGCCCTTTAATATCCTGCCCATAACCACACCCATAAAAAGATCGATCCCTGTCCAGGTTCCTCCGGTCAATACATGAAGGTAGTTAAGCGCCAGCAGGTTTCCATAGGCTAAAACTAATACAAGAGCTATGATTGGAACAAGTAAAGTCACAAGTGAATAGGAAGTTATTATATTTTCGTGATGTGGACTACGGCCTGACTCTTCTTCTCTTTTTTCCATTGTAATATCTATCTAGACTTACTTTTCATTTATTTAAATGAATTTTTGTTCAGGCCTCTTTAGGTCCATATAATACTTCATAGAACAAACTCAAGTTATTCTCTTTGGATTCAAATAAATTTTTATCAAGTCTCGACTAGCTTACGACCCCACAACTATAGTGCATCTGAATTGTGGAAGTTCTGATTCTCTCTGGGTTCATCATTTTGTACCAGCCCTCCTCAAAGAGGACGAGTCTGCAACAATTTAGTAGGAGGGTAAGTCTGCAGGGGAATATCACGGTTCAACTATCAGTTGAGCGAGGCCTTGATGTCTGCTGCTCCCATAATCTCTTCCGAATTTTCTCTTCTTGACATGATAATAATAATAATAATAATAATAATAATACAACCTCTTAGTCGCTATTTCTCAGCAGTTTTTGCGCTTCTTTTATGCACTTCTTTTTTAAGGCAATTGACAAATTGAAGAACAACCACCACTACTACTCTTGTTGGCTTGATTTGGCTTGGGATCTAATCTTAAACCTTATGCGCTTCGCCAACATGATTACTGTTATTGTGGACACAGCTATCACTAGTGCGATTACAATGGATGGTGTGATATAATCTTCAAAGAAGAACTTTGTCTGAAACCATGCAGCTGGCAAAACAATCACAAATTCAGCTGGACCAAACTCTTCAATCTCACTAATTGCAAGAGCATATTTTCCATTCTGTTCTTCACTGGTGACCACCAAGTAATATGTACCGCTATCAGGCATGCTATCTATTACAAACTTTTGTCGCTGCCAGAACGTAGTCTGACTAAATTTCTCATAGGATTCTCTACTTGGTATTGTCCCAACATAATCTATTGCCAGAGCGTTCATGTCCTGCTGGGGAAATGAAATTGGAACCTCAATTTCGCTCAGCGATATCCTGTCCCTTTACCAGGTTCTTGTCTAGTTCTTCCCCTACTAATATTATAGAAGGGCTAAATTCCACTAGCCTATCAATTTTTGGAATATCCATTTCAGCATAAAATCTATCACCTGCGTTTGCATTAAACTTGTAGTAATTTGTATTGCCTGCCTGAAGCTCTTTGTATATGACCCATGACACCCTATGGTTGGGTATTTCTACTGAATTTTCAGAGTTGTTATTGTTCTCCGCTTCCAAGGGCTTGTGAGCGTAGGCTGGAATAGCCAAAGATAGCATTGAAATTACCGCGATAGCTATTTCCATAGTCTTCAAAACGACCAACTTATTATTTTACGTCCGGTATTCAGAAAGTATTCTTGCGGAGGATCTGCAGACTCGCATCGTATTAGTCTATTATTTTTATTGGATCGCAAGATTCTTTTTGATGGACTGTTCATGCTATATCAACCAAAGGTTGGTTCTCTAAGTAATTAAATTGACCATTAGGTAGTGTTCCTGTTAGGCACTATGAATAAACAAACATAACAAACGACCTAGAAAAGGCTGGAGCATTTGCTTACCAGCTTATTTAGAAGTCAGGTAGCGTATGGAGATAGTAAATCAAAGATTAGAACTTAAGAAGTATGTTGCTTTAATCCCGCTACCGCCTACATTCATTAATGAAAAAATAAATGTAAAAGATCTCAAATTAATAGAAAGACAAGAAAGTACCAGCTTTGCTTTACTGCTTCTGTTATTCTAACGCCTTGTTCTATCCCTTGATCTCTAACGGCTCATGAGGGACTAGCAGACTATTTTACCTCGCCGAAACCCTCTCTACGATCAGCTTTGTACTGCTCTAATTCTGTCTTTGCAACCTTAAGTGAAACAGCATGGCCATCAAATCCTTCTACCACATGTTTTGGAATTCTGTATTGCATGCGTGCGCCCTCACTAGAAACCAATACTGAACTTTCATCAGTAGCATCTACGTTACCAATTAGATCTCCCTCTTTTGAAGTTACGACTTTATGAAGCGTGGCTTCCCAATTTGGAATGTTCGAAGACATTATCCATAGAATAGAGTAGAGAGAGATTATTAGGTCTTTCTACAGATAAAACAGCATCGGTAGTATAGTATGCCTGTTACATCTGTGAAGAGATGATAATAGCAACTATTGTGGTCAGGTTTGAAGCGAACTTTTGCCCAAAATCCAAGGTCTATTTTTTGATACCGGGTACCTCAAAAGAGAGGTAACCTAGTACAATTACGTCGAACTTAAATAGTGAACATATATACCTTTATATGATGCTTCTGCCGCTAATCATTAGGGTCCTAATTATGCGAAAGTATGATTATCAAGATAATCTTGGGTTCATAGTCAAAAGCGCTGCCAAAGTCTTTGAAAGTGCGTTTGATCAGCAATTAAGAAGAAAGGCGGATATTACAGTCGCTCAGTCTAGAGTAATTGGAACCCTGGCGCTTGTAAAGGATGGAATGACTCAAAAAGAAATTGCAAGTACAATTGGAATCGAAGCTTCAACAATTGTTCCCATAATAGACAAGCTCGAAGAGCAGGGAATAGTGATAAGAAGATCTGATCATCATGACCGCAGAAACAACATAATATTTCTAACCGGCAAATCGGAGGCAAAATGGGAATTGATAATAAAATGTGCCCTTGACCTAGAAAAAGTTTCCCATCAGGGACTGTCAGAGGAAGAGCTTGAAATTACCAAGAGAACTCTTCGCAAGATTGCTCAAACTGTTGCAAGTCTTTATCTAAAGTCACCAGACCAGATTGAAAGTAGAGGAGAAAAAAGCAATATCGAAATCAACAATACAACTCAGGTCAGAAAACAACAACGTCAGCAGCTTTTGCATCATGGAAAGTAAAGGCCGATCTGAATAAAATTTAACAAGGGTGATAGTAATGGAAGAATTAAGAAGAAATAACAAGGCATCTGATTCAACAGACTCTAGAGAAAATAAATCATCATCATCAACCATCAAAAAGACAATAGACAAAATACCTAGATCTGCTTGGAAGACCCTTGCCATTCTGAGCTCAATAGCCACACTCGTCATGTACACGGAGACAATGCTCGTGCCATCTCTTCCAAATATCATAAGCGAATTTAACCTTTCATATAGCCTCTCACCTTGGATACTTACAACTTATCTGGTAGTCGGAGCAGTAATGACGCCAATTACAAGTAGCCTGGCAGAGATTTATGGAAAAAAGAAAATACTTCTCGCAGTGATGGGAGTATATGCTCTTGGGGTAACGGTAGGGGGACTGACAACAGACCTCTATAGCTTTATCATCGCAAGAGGCATGCAGGGTGTAGGCATGTCAATGTTTCCAATTGCATTCAGTGTTATTAGAGAGCAGTTTCCAAAAAGTCGCCTTGCCATAGGTCAAGGCGTAATAACTTCGATGTTTGCTAGTGGCTCAATCCTGGGGCTGTTGATTGGCGCCACCATTGCAGAATATTCAGGATGGAGAACAACATTTCTATCAATTTTGCCAGTTGCAATCTTGCTTCCAATAGTAGTTTGGAAATTTGCAAGGATAGGAGAAGTGCATTCTGATTGGATGACGACAACGACAACGACAACGACAACAACGTCACCACAGAAACAATCAGGATCATCCGACAAAAAGAAATCACTGGATCTATTTGGAGCTGCTACGCTTGCAGCAACCATCACCTTTTTTCTGCTATCTCTGACATTCATCGAAACGAGAGCGACAGGAAGTAACAGCACACAGTCAATTTCACAATTAGCAATTTTGTCTGCCGGTTGTATAGCCGCTTTTGTAGCATTTCTGGTTGCTGAAAGAAGAGCCATTCACCCGCTAATAGATCTAAAACTGCTGCAAAACAAGATCCTGCTGTTCACCAATATCATGATGATAATCCTAGGTTTCTCTATGTTCATGGTCTTTCAAACAATACCAATACTTGCAGAAAGCCCCCCTCCGGCTGGCTTTGGCTACAGCATAACAGCAACTGCCGCGATTCAGCTGCCTTTCTCGATAATCTTGCTAATCTTTGGTCCGACATCTGGATACATAGTATCAAAACTAGGCTCAATCCGGCCTGCCATAATGGGATATGCAATAAACGCCTTTGGTTTTTTTATGCTTGCCACATTTCACTCGCAGCCGTGGATGGTATCTGTTGCCCTTGCAATTATTTCGACAGGATTATCGCTTGGTAGCGTGGGGCTAATGAATATCGTGCTTCTTGCCACCCCGTACAAAAATATGATCACTTCTATTGGAATGACATCCTTATTGAGAATAATTGGTAGTTCCGTAGGGCCTGCTGTAGCAGGGGTTTTGATGCAGGTATGGCAAATAAATGTGCAAGGGCATGCAGGCAGTTTTCCTGCTCCAGAATCTTATACTTTGATCTTTCTTATGGCTGCCATCATGTCCATAATATCTGTAATAATGGCTCTAAAGATAAGACAGGCAC
>JBKPEN010000284.1:0-2384 GCA_046728425.1 Thermoproteota archaeon | reverse complement strand
TGTACTCCGATTCTAGATAGCCGTAAGCAACGGGAGAGCCACTGCCAGTCGAGATGAACTTCTCCGTCGTCATTGATCCAAACAGATCTATATTGTAGATTTGGCCACCTTCTTCTTTTGTCCATCCTGCCATTATTATCTGTACATAGTATGGGAAGAATCGCTGGTTGAAAAGCACATTTGAGCATAGCCTTGCAGCAGACTTAATTGGCATTAGCTCCTTGTTCTGGAGCCTATAAAGGTTGGAATTGTAACGCATGACGTCGACAAGGTTCTGTGCATCTGCAACACCGCCGGCTATAGTCATTGCCAGATGCCGGTCGACCTTTTGAATCTTCATCACATGCCTGTCGGCGATAAAGAAGCCTGCGCTTGCGCGTGTATCAGCAGCCAAAACTACGCCGTCCTTGCAAATTAGGGCGCAGGTAGTGGTTCCTTTTTTTATCTGATCTGCAATATAATCAGGATACCTCTTGTCGTGAGGATACATTTATGGAATTAAATGAAGCAACCTGATTTAAAACTATCTGCCTGTCTGTCCGTCTGTTTGTTTTATATTCCTCTTATGAGACATTTTTGCTCTAAGTACCTTGCAGCCAAAGACAATATTTGAGAAGATCTGGGACAGCCATATAGTATATGCAAAGGAGAGCAAAGAGGGCGGTCAATCTTTGTTATATATAGATCGGCATCTCATTCACGAGGTGACATCGCCTCAGGCTTTTGATGGGCTTCGAATGGGTAAAAGACGCGTCAGACGGCCAGATCTGACTTTTGCCACTATGGATCACAATGTCCCGACAAGCGACAGATCGCTTCCAATTATAGATCAGATATCGTCGATACAGATCCAGACTCTTGTTCAAAACTGCAAGGAGTTTGGCATAACGCTATTTGATATGCATAGTCCAGATCAGGGGATTGTACATATCATTGGACCAGAGCTTGGGCTAACTCTACCAGGTACTACTATCGTATGTGGCGACAGCCACACCTCAACCCATGGTGCCTTTGGAGCCTTTGCGCTTGGAATTGGGACAAGCGATGTGGAGCATGTTCTTGCCACTCAGACTATATGGATGGATAAGCCTCAGACATTTGCAATAAATATCGAAGGGAGGCGCAAAAATCCTCATGCCGTCACCGCCAAGGATATCATACTCTACATAATCAGGACTATCGGTACTGCCGGCGGTAGCGGCACGGTGCTTGAATATCGTGGCGAAACAATATCTAATCTTTCTATGGAGAACAGGATGACTATATGCAACATGTCAATAGAAGCGGGTGCAAGGGCTGGCATCATAGCACCTGACGAAGAGACATTTGACTTTATCAGGGGTAGACGCTATGCGCCCAAAGCCGACCGGTTTGAGAAAGCAGTAGAATACTGGAAGGCCTTAAGAACAGATCCAAATGCAAAGTTTGACAAGTCCATAACCTTCAATGTCAGTGAGCTTGCACCACAGGTTAGCTGGGGGACCAATCCGGGGATGGTGGTAGATATCACTGATACCGTGCCGCACCCAGACCAATTTTCCAAGGGGAATGAGAATGAGTACAAGGCTGCGATGCGTACACTTAAATACATGGCATTAGAGCCTGGAACGCCAGTTACAGACATAAATATCGACAGAGTATTCATCGGATCCTGCACAAACTCTCGGCTTGAAGATTTGCTGGAGGCATCACTTGTACTAAAGGGGAGGAAGGTCTCACCAAAGGTACGTGCAATGGTGGTGCCCGGTTCTCAACAAGTCAAGAGGGCCGCAGAGCAACTTGGGCTTGATAGAGTTTTTAAGGAGGCCGGCTTTGAATGGCGCGAATCAGGATGCAGTATGTGCCTTGGTATGAATCCTGATATACTTGCACCTGGTGAGCGATGCGCAAGCACTTCAAACCGCAATTTTGAAGGAAGGCAGGGAGTTGGAGGAAGGACCCACTTGGTCAGTCCCATTATGGCGGCAGCAGCTGCAATCGAAGGACACTTTGTAGATATAAGAGACTGGCTGTAAGTGGAACCTTTTATAGTGCTCAAAAGCAAGGCAACACCGCTTGACAGAGTAAACGTCGATACTGACCAGATAGTGCCAAAGCAGTTTTTGAAGCTAGTTAATAGGACCGGCTTTGGCAAGTACCTGTTTTACGATTGGCGCTTTGATACAGACGGTGAGCCAAGGAGTGACTTTGTGCTAAACAATCCCAAATACTCTAGTCGGCAAATACTGCTTACACGTGATAATTTTGGCAGCGGCAGTTCAAGAGAGCACGCAGTATGGGCCATACTTGACTATGGGTTTAAAGCAATAATTGCACCATCATTTGCAGATATTTTCTACAACAACTGCCTTAGAAATGGACTACTGCCTGTACGGCTTCAGCAT
>JBKPEN010000197.1:0-4372 GCA_046728425.1 Thermoproteota archaeon | reverse complement strand
TGATCCTAGGAAGAAAGGAGCCGTAGTAGGAAGGGAAGGTAGAAATGCAGAGAAAGCAAGGCTTCTTGCGAAGCGATACTTCCAAATATCCAATGTGTTAATAGTTGGCCCTGAGCAGGGAAATAATAATAGGGTGAATATGAATGGGTAAATCTCCACTAGGTCTGTTCGCAGGCAGGGTTCTTAAGGCAAAAAAGAGCCATGCTCGATGGGCAGAGAAATATTATAAGAGAAGAATGCTCCTGCTTGACAAGAAGGCAAATCCTCTAGAAGGTGCACCACAGGCAAGAGGAATAGTATTGGAAAAGGTTGGCATTGAGTCAAAGCAGCCTAACTCTGCTGTACGCAAGTGCGTCAGGGTTCAGCTGATAAAGAATGGCAAATCCGTTACCGCCTTCTTACCAAAGGACGGCGCTCTTAACTTTGTCGACGAACACGATGAGGTAATTATTGGGGGTATCGGAGGCTCAATGGGAGGAGCAATGGGCGATATTCCGGGCGTTAGGTGGCAGGTCTTCAAAGTCAACGGTGTCTCATTGAATGAACTTGTGCATGGAAGAAAGGAGAAGCCGAGAAGATGAGCGGTAAGGAGCAGGTAAATATTCAACTGTTCCACAGGTGGGACATGAGCACTATAGAAATAAACGATCCCGGTCTTAAATCTGTCATTAATCTAAAGCCGGCAGTCATCCCAGTCACGTTTGGTAGGCACGAACATCAGCGCTTGAAGAAAGCAGAGGTCAATATTGTTGAGCGTCTGGCAAACAAGATGATGCACTTTGGCAAAAAGTATGCAAAGAACACGGGCAGAATGGGTGGCAAGAAGGCAAAAATGCTCAACATAATCAAAACAGCATTTGAAATCATATATCTTGAAACCGGTAAAAACCCTGTAGATCTACTGGTAAGAGCAATCGAGAACTCTTCACCAAACGAGGACACAACCCGCATAGTATATGGTGGCGTCGTCTATCATGTATCGGTTGATGTAGCTCCGCTGCGCAGAGTCGACCTTGCGCTTCGCTTTATTGCAGAAGGCGTAAGAGAATCGACGTATTCCAGCCTGCAGACCATAGAAGAGGCACTCGCCAAGGAAATCATTTTGGCTGCCAATAACGACATGGCAAGCCACGCGATCAAGAAAAAGAATGAGCAAGAAAGAATTGCTATGGCTTCAAGGTAAGTAAAAACCTTTTTCCTCTTTTTATAGAATGTTTTGTGAACTAAGTCTTTCTGCTAGTTTCCTTTTCTGAAATTTGTGGTTGATCCATTATTGCGGAAAGTAATATCTTTACTGTGTGTAGAGAGAGGCTGATGATTGATTATGAAATGTGTACAACTCTAATCTGCTACTTTTGCAAGAATAGATTTAGTGGTTGCTGCAACTTGATTCAAAACAAGTTAGGCTTAGCGGAAGATGTCTAACTAAGAGAAATTTTCCCTAAGTACGTTCATAGATTATGAATGATTAAATAACAATAGGTGGCAGAAGCCAGAGAAATGAGTAGCAAGGATGAATTGATTTTTTCAAAGGAGGCTCTGCTGAGGACACATGCCGGCAAGGACATAATCAAGGAGAGAATGTTGAAAAGTAAGGGCTACAAGCAGTTCAATCACTATAAGGAAAAGACAGCGCAGGAATTTCCTGGCTTCGTGCAGCGGTTCACCATGTCCTTGCATAAAGCAGTAACTGCTGACAGCAATCCTTCCGGTACAATACGCGAATTTGCTGAAGAGACTAATTCACAAGAGCTTGCCCTCTCACACAGTAGAGTAACAGACATCAAGATGAGATTATCAAACCCTGACATTCTTGCAGACAGAGTCAAACGTATATTAGATTCTAATTTTGTCAAGATGACGTTTCCGGTTTTCAACGCGCTTTACGACAGCGCATCTGAATATTTTGGCGATAAAGTTTCTGAAGAAAATAGGAAAGCTGTTATCGACGGCCACATAATCGCAATTGATCTTTCAGAACCTATGGACAGGATAGTTGACAAGGACGAAGATCTGGAGTATCTTGACGATTACAAATTTATGAACCCTTACATACTTGCAATAGCGCGCACCAATATTGCACGAGGAGGCGATGCAGTACTGAAGGCTTTTGAAGAGGGCTTTCACGATGCCAGAATCGGCCAGCATGTAGATGTTAAGCTAAAGATGGAACCGGCATCAATTAATGATGAAAACATGACTCAATGTTATAAAAAATACAGGGCAGTGATGGGGACCGCTGGCAGGAACATGACGCTCAATCGCCGCCCACTTTCTGATATTTTCCACCTTGGCATGGCCAAAGCTGGCGAGTGTGTCGGCTGTGGTAATGAGATCGAAGACGCCATAAGAAATAAGGAAGTCAAGATTCCATCATGGCCACTCTACTTTGCTGTCAACACGGGTAATGTCCAGCGCAGCTTTGAACTTACAATGGCAAAGAGTGATCTCTATCTGGATGAAGCGAAAATTGCGCTTGACATGCTGCCTGAGAACTTTCAAATAAAGCCTTTTTTAGAATTTCTTTTCTTGACTGTACGTCACTACAATCAGTATTGGTTTAGCGAGCTTGTACGCCATGCGCCCTTTGGTGAATTCTACAAAAAGATAGAAGAAGCTATTAAAAGAAGATGATAATGATGATGTGGTCTGAAAAACACAGGCCAAAGACAGTGCAAGAAATGGTGGGTAACGAGGAGGCCCGCCTTATTGTAATAAAGTGGTTAGCAGGCTGGGTGAGTGGTAGCAGGCCGCTTCTACTATTGGGCCCACCGGGCACGGGCAAGACTACCCTAGTACACACACTCTCAAGGCAACTTGATTATGATCTTGTAGAAATGAATGCAAGCGACATACGCAACAGGGAAGCCCTGCAGGCAAGAATAACCCCAATTTTTCAAAATACCACCACCAACCTGATTGGGAAAAAGATAATGCTGTTCTTGGATGAGGTAGATGGTATTTCGGGCAGAGAGGACACAGGAGGCCTTGACACTCTTAGCAATCTGATAAAAGAGCCTACTGTGCCGGTGATAATGGCTGCAAATAAAAAGTCACTTAAAATAGCTAAGCTTGCCAAGGCCTGCAAAATAGTAGAGCTTAATCCTGTGCCTTCGAGGCTATTGCTACTGCTTCTAGATTATGTGTTGCAAAGTGAAGGGGTAGAACTTGGATCAGGCGACAAAAGATCGATCATAGACAACAGTAGGGGTGATATCCGGTCGTTGCTCAACAGCGCGCAGTCCCGTGCTGCTGGCTATTCTACTATTTCAAACAAAGACATAGTAGATGTGGACATTGCAGATGCAATCAATGGTTAATTTGATGCCGACAGGCTGAACCAAGCGATCCAGTTTATGATAAGGGCGGATGTGTCATATCCTGATCCAAGATACCGATTAATCTCCCCAGAGGAAAGGCGGAAAGATATGCTAGCAGCCTTATTCTCAAGCATAGCATCCTCACAAGTAGAACAGCACGACCTTGCTCTGTTGCTGGATGTACTTTCAAGAGCAGATATGATCGTTGGAAGGGCTAACGCATTAAGGCAGTGGCACCTTCTGAAATATGTAAACAGCCTGATCGCAACAGAGTTGTACCAAAAGTCTCGTCAGAAGGGCATCAAATATCACCAGTATTCAATGCCGTGGCCTATTATGGGACCGATATTTGCCCGTTCACAGTCGACAAGGATCATCCTGGATGAACTTGCTCTGACTCTTCATATGTCAAGAAGCTCTGCAGGATTATTTGTCCTGCCATATTTTATCAGGACTATGATAGATGAAAAAATAGATCCAGTGGAGTTCGCAATAGATAACTTTCAGGACGAGTCGGTTGGCGAGTCGATAGCAAAAGAGATTGAGAAGGTAAAAAGAAAATGAACGATTGGATAAGGCTTTTGGTGAAATACAAAGGCAAGTGCTCCGTATGCGGTAAGGAAATATCTGCAGGTGAATATGCTTTTTGGTCAAAGAGTAGCAAGGTGATTAAGCATGGCGAATGCAAGGCACTTTTGCCACTAACAACTGGAAAAAATGGCACAGATAAGAATAGGCAGCATAAGACTGCAGCGGTAAATGTTAATTGTTTTATCTGCGGCATGCCCGTCGCAGCCACCAACTCAGGGTTTGACGCTGATGACTATAACAGACAAACACTATCACAAGCCTATATCTGCAATAGATGTCTGGAGGACAAGAATGTTTACCAGAACTACCAACATGCATTCATTGAAAGGATTCAAAGGGTAATAAAAGTTAAAACTTGGAAGTAGCAGTTCAGGAATTCTTACGATCCAATTTTGCTGGATAAGAATGTCCAAGCCAAGGATACTATTGAAATCATCAAGAAATGATGCGCGCTCTGCATA
>JBKPEN010000304.1:0-7251 GCA_046728425.1 Thermoproteota archaeon | reverse complement strand
ACTATAGCAACTTCAATCTTCTTTTTTTTCTGCTCTTTGATCACCTTATAGTGCTCTGCCCCACGCTTGTGCGTCTGCCAATGCATTATTGCGTGCTTGTCGTCGATGATCTGGATACGATAAACTCCCAAGTTTCGGATGTCAGTTTCAGGATGCTTTGTTACAGTCATGCCAAAAGTGATAAAACGACCAGCGTCGCCTGGAAAGGACTTGAGCACAGGCATAGAGTTGAGCGATAACTTGTTGCTGTCTGTTTCAACAACTTCAGTGACTGGTCCGTGGTCTACATACCTAGGACCATACTCACTTATCTCTGAGAGCTTGGGCAGCATCTTTAACTTGTTGAGCACGCCTGAGGGCATCTTCATTTTTGTAAGCTCTGTTATACGCCTCCCAATTTCAGAGAAATCATTAGTTTCCAGTGCTATTTCTAGCCGCTTCATGCTACCAAAGGCGTTGCCAAGCACCTGCATACTTGAGCCTTCAACATTTTCAAAAAGCACTGCGGGCTTATCTCCAGCATACATTAGACGCCGCATGATTTCTGCAATCTCCAAGTTAGGACTGACCTTTGCTTTGACTCGCCTGAGCTGGTCTGCCTGCTCTAGGGCTTCAACATACTCACCTAGGCTTTCGAGAGGCAATGCCGCAGTTATTTGGGATATGAAAAATATACCTTTGCATTGTTTCATAATCAGTAAATAGTTATTGATGCCACCACAAACATGTCCGATAAAGAAAGGGAGTACGAGGAAGGCGCTCCAGGAACAGAAGCTAAGAGAAAGGATGATCCATTAAAAGAATACCGTGAAAAAGAACCTATGACGCCAGCCAAGGTAAAGGAGCACGAGCCAACTGCTGTCAAGCGTGAGATGGAAGAAAAAATAACGGAGGGAGGCCAGACAGGGACAGACGCAGAAAGGGCTCGTGAGATAGCAAGAAGCAAGGGAATGGCAAAAGGAACAGCTGGTGCGGCTGAAACAGGCGACGAGTACGAGCAGGGCGCTGCAGGATCAAATAAGTAAACCAATCTTTTTTCTTTTTGTTTGTCAAAAAAACAGTTATAGAGTATAAATAATAATAATTGATTTCCCTGAAGCATACAAGTAGATGATAGTGCAAGCAAAGGATTTAGAACGACTGAATAATGAATTGGGATATGCAGAGTTCAAAACTATACAGGAACATTGATACAACTAAACTCGTCCTACAAAGACAAAAAATTTGATAATAACCTAAAATCCAGCCTTGATTTTTATGTATATTTATAGAGAATGTATTTGATAGTCAAATATGACGTATTCTTCTGTTGATTTAACATGCAAAAACTCAACAACCTTTTTCCCCAAAAAAATGGCAATGATAAAGATATCGGTAAAACTCTAGCGTCTGACAGGTTTCCGAATACAATGGACAGCTTTTGGTTTTCAATCAATCCTGACATCATTATAAGTCCTTTTGACTTTGTCACAGTTAAACACATTTTCGAAACAAGAACTATTGGTATGGTAAAGGAGCTTATAGCTACAGAAGATATTGGAACCGCAGCCAGGGTTGCGGTAATGGCAAATACTGGCATAGAAAAAAATGACTTAGCAAAGACTTTCCCTATAGGGGGGATGCCTGTTGGAGCGGCTAAACCTGTTAGGTTTGCCAATCAAAAGGAGGTGATATTCGCCCTCGGAATACCGCAGATGCAAAATCCAGTACCTGCTGGGATAATAGAAATGACAACAGGTCTCCAAGTACCAATTTCACTTGACATTTCATATCTGCTTGGACCTGATACGGCACACGTAAATGCAGCAGGCATTTCTGGCAACTTAAAAACGTCGTACCTATTTTTTCTGCTTCAATCCATTTATCAGAGGCGTATGAAAGACATTCATGAGGATGTAGCGATAATAATATTTAACACAAAGGAAGATGATCTGCTTCACATCGATGAAAAAAAGAAGGCCAACAAAAAGACAAAGAAGCTCTTTGACCTACTTGACCTAGATGTCAAGCCGTTTGAAAATGTCACATACTTTTTGCCTAGGGGAAGAGATGGTAGGCCAAACTCTGCTATTGTGCCTAACAACTCTAAGACATATTCTTTTGAATTAGAGGATGTATACGACAGGCTGGACCTGCTGTTTGGAATCGATGATGATAGTAGCTTTGATGTTTCATCGATACTAAATTATATCTATGAGGCGTGGCCGTTGCTCAGAGGCAGCAATCGGCTAAGCACATGGAGCGATTTGCTTGAATTCAGAGGCTATCCTCAGGAGGTGGTAGCACACAAATCCACGCTCCTTCGCTTCCTTAGTCATATCCAGAGGTTCCGCAAGTCGCCTATGTTTATTGACAAGAAAGTAACAAGCAGATACCTTGGGAAAGAAATAAAAAAAATCAAGCGCAGCGACGTTTTTGTTATTGACATATCCATGATACCTACTCTACAAGAACAGGGGTTTGTTGTAGGAGATGTAATGAAGAGCATTGATGACTTGTACTCTTCAAGGCAGGGCGGCAAAAGGCCGAAGTACATTTTGATTTTTGTTGACGAGATCAATAGGTTCATCCCATGGTCTGCACGCAATGTATTATCATCATCATCAGCTGTAGCCGAGCAGATAATGAGGACCGTAGTTGCAGGCAGGTCACGTGGCACAATCTTATTCTCTGCTCAGCAGTTCAAGAGCACTGTCGACCCAGCATTTCACGAAAATATGGGTATGCACATAATTGCCAAACTAGGCATGTCTGAATTATCTACGCCACATTACTCAATGATAGACGAAAGCACAAAGGCTAACATAGCCAGACTCAATAAAGGTGAGCTTGTGATGGTGCATCCTGCCATTCGACAGCCTATCAAGATCATATTCCCAAAAGCCCCATTCAAGACAGGCTAGGTATCCTCTAGGAACTTATCCGTATTCTTACGAACAAGTGGTATTATCTTTTCCATTATTACCTTGTGCACGCCGCCCCCAGCCTCTACGTCAAATGATAGCAGGAGCACATAATAGAGTCTGCTATTCTCGTCAGCAATAGGAATCGTTGCCCTGACCAGCTTGGCATAGTTTGACATAGCGTAATTGATCTTGCCCAGCATGTATTCCCACCTAAGTCTTGTATATTGACGAGTAGCGGCGGTGATCGCATATTGCGCCCGTTCTTCAGGAGTGAGCAGCGGTTTAAGGCCCTTCCGTTCTGAGACTGCTACAAGGTGACCGTCTCCGTCTGCAATACCGGCAAACCTGATCGACTTGTCTAGGGTAATCACCTTGTCACAAAATTGCTCAAAGAAAGGCTTCATTTAATTTATCTTCAAAAGCTGACTATATATTTGATTTTCGTACAGACTTGAGCAAAAATACTTAAATGGGCTACACTTATCATTGTGTCTGCTTTGTCTACCCAGGAAGTTGCAATGCTAGAGGATCGTACGAACTCGCTATTAAATAGGCGGGAGATAAGGGTGCTTTTCAGAGGAGCCGCTGGCAAGATCAACAAAAATGAGGCTGCCGAGAAAATCGCTAAACAGCTTAATGTCAATAAAAAGCAAGTTGTTCCGATAAACCTTAGATGTCAAACTGGTATGACAGATGTTCACGGCATTTTATATGTCTATGACGATGAAAATGAGCCTGCCAGGCAACTACCACGCTACAGGCTGCTGAGGACACTGTCACGAGAAGAAAGGAAGAAGGTGCTTGATGAAGAAAAGGCTGCCAAGCTTAAAGCCAAGCAAGAGGCGGCGGCTGCTACTACTTCGAAGACCGGTTCTGCTGCAGGTGCCAAGAGATAATGGCGGACAAAAAAGCTTCGGGCAAAGGCGAGGTCGCTATCTACAAGTTCTATAATGTACAAGGGGACAAGGTAACAAGGAGTAAGCGAGATTGCCCTCGGTGCGGTAAGGGAACCTTCATGGCAGAGCACAAGAATAGGTTTACTTGTGGCAAATGCGGCTTTACTGAGTTCACTCATATTGACGGTGCCAAGAAAGCTAGAAAGTAAAAAAGAAAGAAAGGACTACTAGCCAGCAATAGCATTTATCTCTTCTTTGATAGTATGCACCATGGAAGGTACATGTACAGGGTAAAACGATTCTATATACCGCTTACTACTCTTAGCAAGGCGTGAGATATTACTTGGGTCTCCAATGCTCATGTATCCTTCAACAAATTCCTTTGTTATAGTAGATGCCAGTCTGCTGTTGCGAGTGCTCTTTAGAGCCAAGGTAATAAATTGGGCTACATCCCATGCTGGATCGCCGCCGTTAAAGATAAACTGCTCTACATCGGTAAAGTAAAGGTCGTCATCCTCCTCTCCACTGACAATGATGTTTTTAGGTTTGATATTGCCAAAGGTTGCCCCTGCAGCGTGGATTTTTGCAATCTCTGCTCCAGCTTTTTTAATTAAACTGGCATCATCATCACTATGACCACCACCATCACCACCACCTTTGCCTACCATGCAATCTCCCCTTCTTATTACATCTGCTAAGGATATCCCGTCGACAAATCTTGTCACTAGCAGTCTCCTATCGAGCACTACTGCCTCGATCATGGGTGTGTGCAGACCGAGGCTACGTATATATCGAATCGCCTTATACTCCGCGCCAAGCCTGTAGAGTGGGTCCATCCTATACCTTCTTGCTGGCTCATTCCACAGACCAGCCACTGCCCACTTTAGTGCTTTTGATCTTGCAAGCTCTTTGACTGCGATTTTGTATTCGCCGCCGGACCCATGCTTTATCACATACATTGTTGTTGTTGCTCTTCTTCTGCTGCTATTCTTGTTTCCGAGCCTTCTCTTTTTTGAAATAGAATAATTGCCAAAATGTCTAGCTAGATCGTCAAGCCAATTGCTGCTATCGACTATTAGTCTGCCTTCAGGTAATCTCCAGTATACCTTTCTTGGGTATAACATAAAATCAGGGGGTTTCATCATTAGCCTTATGCGACGCCGGATTTTGGATTCAGCTTCATTGACAGCATAGTGTATGATTTTTCTTCCAGCATAAGTGTGCACAAGATATGAGTTGAACTCTTGAAGCCTTTTTGTAAGTTTTAAACGGGGATGTCTTCTTTTTCTTTCTGAAAATATATGTTTCTCAGATATCTGTAAAAGACCATCCGGCCTTGCGACAAAGATGTCGCTATGTTGTGCAACAATATCTGCTATTGCCTTATTATAGCCCTCAAGTGCAAACTCTATGTTGTGCTTGGAAGTGGTGTATGTCTTGTAGTAGCTATAAGCTGCACTTGCATACAGAGATATCCTGCGCCTTATCTTTGAAAATGCTACAAATTCTAGCGGAAAGAATATTTCTGTGCCGAGCACGCTTGTAGACTCTAATATGTCGCGTACTTCCTCCAAAATAACTCGTCGTTTATAAGTCTGCTCAATCATGGCAAGAAACTCCGGATTAGCAATAGCTTTGTAAATGTGAAGTAAACGACCTACAACAAATTCGCCAAGGAAAGCGCTCTGAGCATCTCGCAATAGCGCTTCACGGTCAACTGCAAGCACAGATACTTTCGTACTGGATTCACGAAAATACATGTATTTGACCACATAGGGATAATCCTCGAGAACAACGAGCAGATCTATGTCGCTGTCAGGCCTACCGTAGCCTGCGATCCTTGACCCGTATATGCATGCAGCAATTATCCTACGGTGGCCCTTTGTAAGTTTAGAAATACATTTTCTAATAACTTCAAGTTCCTTTAGAGATATACTAGACATAGCCGCTAGTCTCTTTCTTTTTGAGCTTTATGTTTTCAAATTCAGTAATTTTGTCTTTGACGCCCTGCTCGACTTTCAGACACGCCATAGCCTCCATGGGGATTTTTATAACATTGGTATCTAATGGTATCTTTGAAGTCGGGAGGCCTTTGTTCATCCACGTTTTGATGACCTTCTCCTCCAGCTTGACATCTCTAAAGCCCTCTGGGAATCGGGTAGTAATATGCCTTATTAGAGTAGGGTCGGATTTGAAGACCGCTCGCTCTTCAATGAGCCTGGTAGCATCGGCATAAGTTCCTTCAAAAAGTGTACTGGATACGTCATCGGATATCACCTTCATCTTAAGTATTCTGTTTACGAGCTCCAAGTAATGCATAAACTCATGCGCCAAAATTGCATGTATAGTGCCCTTGAGACCATAGCAAATCAGAGGTGCAGTTATCTGCACAACCACATGTAGCTGCTTCTCTGCATCTACCACTGGTATCGTTCTTGCAAAGAGTATTCCCATCTGGGCAAACTCTACTGCAGAGACAGAGATCACTAGGCTTGGCTCAGCATAATAATAAGGATAATTCAATCCAGACGCTCCTTCGACTCGCTTAATGCCATCTATGACCAGAGGAAACCTTTTGATTATAAGATCATAAACTTTTTGCGGGATCTGGCCTAGTCTGTAGGCATTATGAACCTTGTACAGTGGGTCAAAAGAAGTGCTCACATCTATTGCTCTGATGTCAAATTGAGCCCGCCGAGAGAAAAACGTTACTGAAGTTGGACGTCTAATATGTCAAACAAAACGCATTTGCACTTCATTCCAAGAAGTTCTGAAATATTAGGCCTCATATATTCCTCGCCACCTACAAGTTGCTTGATCATCAGCCCGCCATCTGCGACAATTGTAAGGGTAAACTGGTTGCTGTCAAGCTGTCTAATATATACAGAATGGATACTTTTTACACCTATCTTTTTTTTTGATTTGTTCTCAAAGCTTACTTTAGAGCCAGACAGAGAACTGACGAGCTTCTCTCTTAGAGTTTTGTTTGTCAAAGGATTTTCGCATCTTATGTGGATTTTTGTTTTGACTGTAAATCGTGGCTGAATTATGGGTATATCGTTAATCACACTCAACGTCGCTTTGATGCCATTGGCTTTAATCGTCGTCGTTTTTTTATTATTATTATTATTATTACTACCTTTTCTAAGCTTCCTTTTCTTTGGATTAAATACACGGACGTAAAATGGTCGGCCGCTTCCAAGAACTAGGCTGTATTGATCTTCACTTCCAATCCATGTGAATTTTGGTGTCTGACCCCCAGTAATCTGTACCAGCTCATTTGCAATGATGCCTTCAACACTATCATATCCGGATATCCCCGAATAGTTGCAAGAATTACAGCCCTTACCTCCGCAACTAGTACACCTCCTGTCCTGTTTTTGCGGCAGTCCTCTTGACTTTTTGAGGTAAACTCCAGCAAGTGCAAGCGGTCTGGAAATGGCTTCCAC
>JBKPEN010000302.1:0-2054 GCA_046728425.1 Thermoproteota archaeon | reverse complement strand
AAATCCTGAGCAGATGCCAACTATGTTTGTAGAAGTTGAGTCTATAGATGATTACATCAGAAAAGCCCAAGGACTGGGCGCAAAAGTAGTGAAGAACAAACAAGAGATCGATGCAGGATACTATGCAGTAATGGAAGACACACAGAAGAATACGTTTGGGATATGGCAAGAGAAATAGCAAGTAAAATAGACAATAATCCTTGCCATACTACCTTTTTATTTTCTAAGGAGCAATAGAGTCCTATAATGTCTTACGTATCTGAAGACAAAAATTACACCGATCCTAGCAATTCAGGTATAGACACCACAAGTAGTAGAGTAGGTGACATGACAGGAGAGCCTCCAACCAACAAAGCTGTTGATAGAGACAAGGCAGCAAAAATGGCCAACCTGCTCGAAGATCTAAAATTTCCTGCCACGAAGGAGGACATTAAGAATCACGTCAATAGAAAATCACCAACTATGGGAAATCGAATAAATGATATTTTTGAATCTATCTGGAATGATCTAAGAGACGATGTAACTTACAGTAGTGCTTATGAGGTTGAGAAGGCTGCAGGTTTGGTAGAAAAGGCTGATGAAAAATAATGAGTAGATATGTACTCCAAGAGATATAGACGACCGAAGGCAGCATGCATTGCAACATTATTTCCTTGCTAAAAAACTCAGATAGAAGATGGCACTGAAAAACAGCTTTACTGCTTGCAGAAATTCAAAGACTGACTTGCTTGGGGAGTGATAGATGCTAAACAATATTTTTTTGAAGTAATTATTCATCAAATTAGAATTGACATATTACATCTCCTCCTTCTTGTCTTCCAAGCGGTTCGATACTTGAGAGGAATAATCTAAAGAATTACCCGCGTCCTCATTTGAATTACGACAGATCAAAAGGATCCATATAGTTATCTATTTGATTAAACAAAATATGTATTGTCATAATTATGCGCGTGTGGGATATTGAGGCTGATTTATTATGCAACAGCCATTTGTTAGGAGAGCATAGAGAAATCCATGCAATCTGGACAATTTTGATAGAAAATAAGAAGGGATATTCACATCATCCTGAAACCTTGCGTTGGAAAGGCAAGCTGTTAGCACTTTACAACAGACATGAAGCAGTAGTGGCAGAAATGATTAAACGTGGCTTTAGCCACAAGAGTACTCTAAAAAAAGAGTTAGCCACAGGCTCCAAAATGCAATCAGTTTTTGTCGATCAGCCAGCTAGACAGCAAATGATCTTGCGAGACAAGAGATGTAAATGCAGGTTATAGCACTCGGGGCTCTTTGAAATGTCCCAGATTAGTAAAACTCGGACCCTAACTACCTCATAAAGTTACAATTTATTATCAAGGGAGCCTTGCTTTATTATCATATGCGACCTTCAGATATTGAGAACATTCTACCGCCGGAGAAAATAGCATTCATAGCCTACAACGTAGGTGTTTTTGAGTCAGTTCAGAAGTTTGGTAACCTTATTACGAGTAGCAAGATAACTGGTGGAATGGATCCAGTCAAGGTAGCAGAGCTCCTTGAGGAGACGCGCGCATTCTATGACGCAGAGATGATCGCACAGCTTATCAACGGGATGCTGTCGCAAAGGGCGAACATGCATCTTCCTTCTTCCTTGACAATTGGTAGGGTTACAGCAAGCGAAGTAGAGTATGTCATCAGGCAGCTAAAGGCAGTAGGCATATCCATTAATAAATAGCAGTACAGGGCCAATAACAAAAGCAACTGCGAGTATCTTTATGAGTATGAACAACAACCATGTAAGGGCTAATCGATTCCTTACTTGCATGCCTGATGTATATATGCACAGGTATTGCAATTTTTGAGCTATTTCTGAAACACAGATTCATGCGGTACTAATAATATTAATAATTGTGTGACTGAGAATTCTTACCTCGATTTTCGCTAGAGTGGAAATTCAAAATCATTAAGATGCTTGCTGGGTTACAATAGCTTATGGGTCTGATAACATGGATAGCAATTGCAGTAATAGTCCTAGTAGTTATCGGACTTGGGGCAGGGGTCTTTCTTTCAGGATTGAT
>JBKPEN010000012.1:0-5509 GCA_046728425.1 Thermoproteota archaeon | reverse complement strand
AATGGAAGAGCGGCCAAGCGAAGTATTCTGCATATTTGCTGCCGACAAGACAGAGCCAGGTGCCTTCAACCTACCGCTGTGGCGCATGTTCGTTGACGCTGGCAGCAACACCGGCATTTTGATCAATGAGCGGCTTGCAGAGGGTGTAATTTTTAGAATAATGGACGTTATGGGCGGCAAGGTGGCGGAGCTGAAATTATGGGAAGATAAGGCCGAGCTGGAGGCAGCGCTTATGTATCCGGGGCGCTACGTAGTTCACTCTGTCATGTCATCGGACGGCAGTGATCAGATCGTGTCAGCGTCTACCGACAGGCTGCACAACATAGCTGGCACTTATGTCGGTAAAGATGATCCAATAGCAATAGTCAGAACCCAAAAGAATTTTCCAGCGACTGAGGAGGCAGGGAGCTCATTCAATGAACCTCATTATGTTGCAGGCAACACAAGAGGAAGCCACCATATGCCTCTGATGCCAGTCCAACTCAACTCTGCCGCATCACTGAATTACTCTATTCCAATCGTATCATGTTTGCTATTTAGCATGCGCAATGGAAAGCTCACTGGGCCGCATGATGGCTTTGGAACTGCGGACTGGGATCTACAGAGGATGAGGGCAGCTGAGCGTGCCATGATAATGCGTAACCAAGGCTTTATTCATCCAGCCACACTTGTTCCAGACGAGCTAGAATACAATAAAGGCTATGAGGCTAGAATGTCAAAGCTGCAGAGCAAATTCAAAGATTTAGAGGAGATAATGAATGGTAAAATCAAGGCGGCAACAACAACAACAACAACAAAGCCAGCGGCGGCTGCTACTGCTACAAAACAGACCAAAGCTGGCAGTAGCAAGCTTTGAAGCGTCCACTAATTATCAATTTCAAAAACTATGAAGAGGTATCTGAAGATAAGGCTGTCAAATTAGCCGAATCAGCTCTTCATGTAGCGGAAAAGCTGAAAATAGAAATCATAATTGCTCCGCCCCACCCTGTGCTGGCTTTGATTGCAAAGAATATACGAATACCAGTGATATGTCAGCATGTTGACAATGAGAAGATGGGCCCCAGTACCGGTTTTATTGTACCTGAGATCGCCAAGTCGTATGGTGCGGTTGGCTCCCTGATAAATCATAGCGAGCATCGAATAGAAATGAGCTCAATTGCAAGCCTAGTGGAGCGGATGAGAAAGCTTGGCATGGCATCAATTGTATGCGCACGGGAACCACACGAAGTTGGGAAAATATCTACTCTTGAGCCGGACTTTATCGCAATAGAGCCACCCGAGCTTATCGGTAGCGGAAGAGCAGTCTCAAAGGAAAACCCAGTGATAATAACCAAGTCGATACAAGAGGCAGGATCACGCTCGAAGGTCATCTGCGGAGCAGGCATTATTGACAAGTCTGACGTCGCTAAGGCAATGGAGCTTGGCTCTCAGGGCATACTTGTTGCAAGCGGCATAGTCAAGGCCACTTCTTGGGAAAAAAAGATAACCGAGCTTGCTTATGGCATGAAGAATTAGTATGTATGCGCGCCACAGAAGGAGAAGAAGAAGAAGAAGAAGAGAAAGAGAGTTTTATTCATTCTTTTAATGTTATTTAGGATTAGATGTACTTCTACTACTCTTCTACTGCCATCGTCTGTTCACCATGTTTTTGATGAACAATTCTCCTGCCTTGTAGGAGCTTCGGACGAATGGTCCTGCCACGACGTAGGTAAACCCCATCCTTTCAATGCTTTTTCTGTATGAATCAAATTTTTCTGGCGTGATATACTCTTTTACTGGCAGGTGTTTGCTTGTAGGCTGGAGGTACTGGCCGATAGAAAGTATGTCGACTCGTGCAGATCTTAAATCCTTGGCTGTCAGCATAACTTCCTCTTCCATTTCTCCAAGACCAAGCATTATAGAAGACTTGGTATAGATTTTGTAGTTAATTTCTTTTATTATTTTTAATACGCTCAATGATTGTTCGTAGGTTGCTCTTGGATCTCTGATTAAAGGTGAAAGGCGAGCTACAGTTTCAATATTGTGGCTTATGACCTCAGGCCCCGCATATACCACTTTCTCTAGGGCATGGCGATTGCCATTAAAATCTGGGATAAGGGGCTCAATTATTGTTTCAGGACACCCAATCCTGATTGCCTTTATTGTTTTTGCGATGTGATCCGCTCCTCCGTCCTCCAGATCGTCTCTGCACACTGAAGTGATAACAACATAACTCAATCCCCACTTTTTTATCGCTTTAGCAACCTTCTCCGGCTCGCCAGGGTCAAGATAAAGTGGCCTGCCGCCAGCCACGGAGCAGAACCTACACCCTCTTGTACATGTGTCTCCCATGATCATAATTGTCGCCGTCCCTCCTCCCCAGCACTCGCCAATGTTCGGGCATCGTGCTTCTTCGCAAACCGTATGAAGCCCTAACGAAGCAATGGTCTGCCGTATTTTTACATAGTTTTCCCCAGAAGGCAGCTTGGTGCGAAGCCATTCAGGCTTTTTTTCGAGTTTACTTTTCCTCATCATTTCATTCACTTATTTTTCGTCCGTCTTTTAGTCAGAACAATATGCTCAATAATAAGGATTCATCTTACATGGATAGTGCGAACTCCCTTCTACGATATTCACAAGTCGCTTGGTGCGAAGATAGTGAATTTTCATGGCTGGGAGATGCCCCTTCAGTACTCTGGGATTATGGATGAGCATATCAATGTCAGGACAAATGTTGGCTTATTTGATGTCTCGCATATGGGCCGATTTGAAATTAAAGGTCAGCACTCCTTCGCCTGCATGCAAAGGCTAGTAACAAACGACCTTGAAAAGCTCGCCGATCATCAAGCATTGTATTCTCCTATGTGCTATGAAGACGGTGGAATAGTTGACGACATAATTGCCTACAGACTTGCCAATGATAACTATCTAGTTGTAGTCAATGCCTCAAACAGGAGTAAAGATTTCGAGTGGATTTCAAAGCATTCAATATCAGCACAGGTAGAGGACATAAGCAATAGAACTAGCCTGCTCGCAATACAGGGGCCACGGACATGCGATCTGCTGCAAAAATTGGTAGAAAAAGCTGACCTGCAGTCTGTTAAACCATTTCATAGTGTTGGTACAAATATTGATGGCATAGAATGTATGCTATCAAGGACCGGTTATACAGGAGAAGATGGATTCGAAATATTTTTCGATTCTTCAAGAATAGAAATCTGGGACAAATTGATGCGATATGGCAAAACATTTGGAATCAAGCCCGCGGGTTTAGGCGCACGGGACACTCTACGCCTTGAGGCGGGCCTGATGCTCTATGGAAATGACATGGATGAAAATATCACGCCGCTAGAAGTCCCCCTAAAATGGACGATCAATTTTGGCAAAAAGCAAGAATTCATAGGCAAAAAAGCGTTAATGAACAGCCATCCATCAAGAAAGCTTGTCGGTTTTGAAGTTCTAGAGAAAAGAATAGCAAGGCAGGGGAACAAAGTTCTCATTAAAGGAAGGGAAGTGGGCTTTGTGACAAGCGGTAGTTTTTCACCCACGCTTAAAAAATCCATTGGGTTTTGCTTTGTACCTATTGAAGTTTTGCTTAATCAATCAATTGAGATTGAAATCGGAGGAAAGCACTATGAAGCGAAAGTATCAAGCACAAGGTTCTACAAGCGAAAATAAAGTGTGTATGTGTGTGCACGCGATGATAACTTTTTGTTCGTATCTGCGCAAGAAAATATTTTTTATGATATGCGGGGCGTGCGCAGAACCGAAAAGAGATAAGGTTTTATCTTTGCCTCAAAGAAACGGATCGTGTCAGAATTAAAATTCACAAAGGAACATGAGTGGATTAAGATAAAGAATGGATTGGCAATAGTTGGAATTTCTGACTTCGCTCAAGAACAACTTGGAGATATAGTTTCAATAGAATTGCCAAAAGCTGGTGGCGTCTTCAGACAAGGGCAGACCATGGCCATAATCGATTCAGTAAAGGCTTCTTCTGACATTTACACTCCTATCAGCGGAGAGATCGCAGAGGTCAACGAAGAGTTGATTGAAAAACCGGAAATGATAAACCAATCTCCGTACGACTTGGGCTGGATCGCGAAGATTAAGCCATCAAGCATAGAAGAGCTTGAAAGTTTAATGACAAAGGAAAAGTATGACAGATATATTGGCGAAATAAAATAAAAGAACGACGAAAATCGATGGATTACATACCTGCAACAGAAAAGGACATAAAAGAAATGCTAAACATCGTCGGAGTGACTTCCATAAATGAGCTGGTTAGAGACTTCATTCCTGCTTTCAGGGGCAAACTTAATCTGCCTCAACCAAAGAGTGAGCTTGAACTAGTACGTCACATAAGAAGTCTTGCCCATACAAACAAGGTCTTGCGATGCTTTATAGGCGCAGGAGCTTACAATCATTATATCCCATCAGCGGTCGGCCATCTCCTAGCAAGAGGAGATCTCTTTACAGGGTACACGCCGTATCAAGCAGAAATGAGCCAGGGAACGTTGCAGGCCATATATGAATTTCAATCCTTCATATGCCTTCTTACTGGAATGGATGTTGCAAATGCATCGTTATACGAAGGCGCGTCTGCCTTAGCTGAGGCAGCCTTGCTTTCATGCTCTTATACTGGACGGGACCGTATTTTTGTAAAGGAAGGACTACATCCTCAGTATCTGGAAGTATTGCAGACATACTCTGAAGGGGCGGAACTTACACTCACTGACAAAATAGATAATAATACTGCTTGCGTGATCGCCCAAAATCCGGATTTCTACGGAACTGTAGAAAACCTGCATTACTTGGCTGAACGGGCTCATAGAGTGGGCGCGCTATTTACTACCTGTATTGTTGAACCAACTTCACTTGCAATACTACGGCCTCCCAGTGAATATGGTGCAGATATTGTGGCAGGAGAAGGACAGTCATTTGGCATACCCTTAAGTTTTGGTGGACCTTATCTTGGATTTATAGCTGTCAAAGATTTCTTGTTAAAGAAACTTCCAGGCAGGATCTGCGGCATGACTTCAGACTCGAGAGGCAATAGGGGCTTTGTACTCACCTTTCAGGCGCGGGAGCAGCATATTAGAAGGGAGAGAGCCACAAGCAATATAACAACTAATCAGGCGCTAATGGCCCTTGCGGCAACAATATATCTGGCACTCATGGGCAGAAGCGGTTTGACAAAGATTGCAAAGCTATCTTGTGCCAGAGCACACCTGCTGAATAGGAAACTGGAAAAAGTTAACTTTAGGAATTTGAACAGCAAGCCGTTCTACAATGAGTTTGTAGTGAAGGCTCCATCATCTGCAGAAGAGCTTGCCTCAAGGCTTCTGAAAAAAGGAATAGTTGGAGGCCTTTATTTAGGTGAAGATAATCTTTTGATTTGCTGCACTGAGATGAATTCTCTACAGGATATCGATGATTTCGTTTCTACCGTAGCAGGTGATTGAAAAGGTAATGAAAATAATATTTGAATATGAGGAAGAGAAAAACACTGGACATGTTCAAGAAGAAG
>JBKPEN010000067.1:0-5302 GCA_046728425.1 Thermoproteota archaeon | reverse complement strand
GCGAAGACCTTGCCAAAGAGTTTGAAGGTCCCGTGCCCATACCGCATCTATGTGGGGTTCGCCTCTGACCATCTTCATTCTGAACTTGTGGGCCTTGACTTTGCCGCCAAGTGCTCCGTCCTCGACCAACTCCTCCTTTACTCCTTTGTGAGTGCCGATGGTCTCATAAGTACTTCTTGTGATGATGAAAAAGCTGCCAAAAAAATAACCAGTCTTATTGTTTGGGTCATTTACTCGGATTGGCGAAAAACGTGTGTGCAAAAATATTGCAAGAACCGGCAGGGTCATCTTTGTCCAAAAGTCGTTGCAGATGAGCCGAGGAACAGCAGTCAGTGCCTCAAGGTTCTCGGAGATAAGATGTCCAACTGCAAGGGACATTGTGGTAGGCAAATGTTTGCTATCAGCGTCTGTGAACATCAAGAGTTCGCCCTGGGCCTGCAGAAACCCCTGATAACATGCCCAGTTCTTGCCAGTCCACCCCTCAGGCTTAGGTAATGCATCGATATGTATGATGCGCAAGTCATTAGCTGCATAAGCCTTCATTATTTCACCAGTCTCGTCGGTTGACGAATCGTTGATTGCAATTATTTCAAAGTTTGGATAATCCTGCCCAAGCAGGCTGTCAAGACAACGTGCAATATAACGCCCTTCATTTCGGGCAGGCAGGATCACGCTTACTTTGGGGGAGCGGTGGCTTACGCTTGTTGTACGGTCAAACGATTCAAGCATTGGAGATTGCCTAAATGACTTGATCATGTATGTAAGGAAGTATAGCCAAACGCCAAATATGCCGGCCATTATAGCGGACAGCACTAAGTTCGTTATGGTAAGGGCAAGCTCCTTCATTGCATCATTTAGCAAGAAATAGGGCTATTTATTCGACTGCTTTTGCAATGCGGGCAAGCGCTTCATCAGTTCCTTCGGCGATGTGTCTTTTCACCATGCCTGTGAACACACCTAGGAACCCGGCCAGCTTGATATTCCATACTACATCGACCTTTGTCTTTAGATTGCCTAAAGGGCGCAGCGTCACAATCTTGGTGCCCCTAATGGGTCCATCTGTTATCATTATTTCAACTGACTTTTGCGGGTTGAGCATGACTGTCTGACGGCATTTTGAGTCTCTAAACGCAATAGTGACCTCGCGCTCAATCTTGTTGCCAGCCTTGCTGATATTTTTCACAGTCTTGGTGCCATGCCAGTACTGAGGCTCATTGTCAACGTCTGCAACAATGTTCCATATCCTGTCAATGGGAGCAGAAACCTCCCGGCTTGTATTGATGGTAACCATTACCTTGAGTGATAATATATGTATATTCTAATATAAGATTGTACTTTATATCCTAGTCCCCCTCACCCTATGCCGAGCTGCAATCTTGTTACTAATAAAATTGGCTTTATCCCAAAAGGCGCCAAAAATGACGCCAAGCAAAGCCCAGAACATGCTGATAGTGATTGCGCTTGTTATTCTAAAGCCGATGACCAGATCTATTGGCGCATTTATTGGGTCAGGGTTTGCGGGCATTGCAAGATATGCTCCTGCCATTATAGCGACATATGCCGAGGGAATTATTATCATCGCCTTCTTCTTTATATTATTCGAAGATGCCACCACCATCTTCCGATACAGAAATGCAAGCCCGAGTGCGCTAAATCCCGATATCGCCAAAAAACCGACATAAAGACTCTGTCGGTAATAGATCGTTTCAGGATCTCCTACTGCAGGAGGGTTTGGAGGATACTTGAGCGCAGGCATTAAAAATAATACTAACCACATGACGCTGGCAACAATGAGTGCCTTCTTCTTGTTGTTATTGGTGCCAGAAATCGACCCGCGTGTATACGCAAAGACAATTCCATACAGCGATCCTATCGATAATCCCAGGATGGTGCCGGCAATTATTTCGCCTCCTTTTTGCCAGAACCGGTAGGCTGCAAATTCAGACGGGTTGTTCATTACTTGACCGCTTTGAGCAGCGTTACGCGTTTCAAGTTCTATTGCGCGCTCGATATACGGCTCAACTGCAACCTGGTTGATAGCACCCCAAATAGTTCCTGCAACCGCTCCAGCAAGGAGAGTAATAGCAATAAAAGTGATAGCTTTCATAAAGGACCAGGAAGGTTAGTGGCACGGAAATCCTGCTGCATGCCTCATGTCATGATAGAATTCATGGGCCCAATTTGTCCCCGGCTCGTTGCCCTCGCTACCATCAGCTGGCACGGTAAAGCCAAGCATTTCGCCCTGATCAAATCCAACTATAAAGACTCCAAAAGCAAGCACTCCAAGAAGAATACCTACTGCAATCCTTGGAACGCCTCCTGAAGAAGATGTTGTTGTTTTTGTTGTTATCTGGTTACTTGCTAGCATTCACCTCGGATACAAGCGGCCTCTATATAAAGAGTCGGATGGTTTATCCAACTCTTAGGTAATAAATAATGCACAGGCTATACCACTGTATCGTGTATGCACATGTACATCATGATGCTTGAAAGGGTTGCAAGAAGGTATGCTCCAAGCAGGCCACTTTCCTTCGATCTTGTGCATGTGTTTGTAGCTTTGCAAAGGATAGGAAACAAGGGCATAACGAGCAGGAATGCGCTGTGTAGAGCATTGGTTCTCGGCGAAGGGACAGTCAAAACACTTGTAAAACATCTAAAGATGCAAGGCCTTATTGAAACATCAAATAGGGGCACAAAGATGACTGCCAAAGGAAAGGGCATATACGAAGGACTGCTATCAGCAATTCCGGCAGAAATGAGCTTGCCCAAGTGCTCAGTCGCCCTTAGCAGGTTCAACTATGCAGTGCTTGTCAGGGAGTTTGGCTTTGCGGTGGGTTTGGGCATTGAGCAACGGGACGCTGCCATAAAGATGGGCGCAACAGGTGCCACCACTCTGCTTTTCAAGGACAATAAACTTGTTATGCCTGCAAGCAGAAATGATTCACTAAAGAAAGAGCAACAGATACGCAGGATGGTGGTTGAAAAATTGAATCCAAAAGATGGCGATGTAATTATAATAGGGAGTGCAAATAGCAACGAAAAGACTGCCGAGCTTGGTGCAAAAAATGCAGCGCTATTAACAATATTTAGTCATGAAAAGCACCATCTTCATCATTAAACTTGAGGGTTTTGCTATCTTGTTAAGGATATAAGAGGGACCTTTATCGGCCAATCCATTCAGAGTCTTTTTTTCTATGCAGAGTATAGTTGTGACTGCGTAAAGAAGCGAAATTCTCTTTTATAACTCCCGATATCATTTTAATGTTATTGAATTCCTTTTGCATGTATCGCAAAGATTTTTCTGCCGCACAGACTGCAAAAAGGTAATAATCTGTAAGTCCTATGAGATATAGGCAAATCTCACATTGCTCTTGTCGCATGCCATTTTTTCTGAAAATAAACTAATGCTTTTTCAATCCTTATATCTTTCTCATGATGTACAACTTTAGCTAATGACTTTTTCAACGATACTTGTATGTGTAGACGGCTCAGAATCTTCAATGAAAGCGGCCGACTATGCTATCAAGATGGCAAAAAAACATGAGGCCCAACTTATCTCGTTATATGTTGTCGTATCACAGCTTGGCTATGCGTATTCATCTGGAGCTTTTGGGCTTGTCACACCAAGCGCAATAAATGAGCTTTTGGACAAATCAAAGCAGGAAGCACGCAAGTGGTTTGATGAAATTCAAAAAGAAGCTATGGCACAAGGAGTCAATGTCAAGGTAGAAATGGTAGCTAGCCCCACTTCTATAGTGCCTGCAATAGTAGACTATGCTGATAAAAATAAAGTCGATCTCATAATAACCGGGACAAGGGGACGACGCAGGTCAGGCTTGGCCAAACTGCTACTTGGGAGTGTCGCATCAGGCGTAGTGACTTATGCTAATTGCCCTGTCATGGTGGTAAAGTAATTAATCACACCGTGCTACTTTATCACTCGTCTCCCTTTTATCTTATCATGGGTGCTCGGCTCAGCATTATTAGACACAGGTACGGAAGGTTTACTCACCTTTCTTGTAGGTTTTGGTGTTTCATCCAATTCTAAGTTCTTAGCTTGGTCGGTATCTAACGGCTGATCGATCTCTTTTTTAGAGCCCATGCAATATGCTGGTCTTTTTACACTAAAAAGGTTCATAATAATTGCAAAACCAGCCAAGCAGTATGCAGGATAATTGTAAAAGGTAAGACCCACGAAATGCAGCAATTAGGATATGGCCAACCCTTGCAGGTAGGCAGGAGGAACTGTTTCGTATTTTTGCGGTGCAGGGATTCTGTTGAGCCTACAAGGGTTTTCATGTTATGCCTCAGGTTTTGCCTTTATCAACCAAAAATCTCAACAAAGCAGCGGTAGTTCTAACGATAACAGGGAACAGAAATAGTATCGGGTAGAGTATCGCTCACATAAGAATCGCATTCGGCCCGAAGATTATTCTATAGGCTTTATCACAGATTATGCATAAACTCAAAGTAATGAGCAATCCTCCTGAGATAATTAAAAAGAGAGAAAAGTTGCAAAGCAAGGGGCAGCAGGAAAAGGCATACAAGCAAGACATGCGCGGAACAGACATAGAGCTGATCAAGGGAGCCGAGTCAGAGAGAGAGCGCAGCACCAAAAGGCCAGGCACGGGAGCTTGAACTGCATGTCCAAGGCTGATCGCAATTACACTGACGTGGAGCAATCAGGTATCGACTCCAAAGCCGAGCGTATGGGGAATATAACTGGCGAGCTCCCAACAAATGAAGCTAGAGATCACGATAAGGCGTCCAAGCTGGCAAACTTGCTTGAAGGCCTTGGGTTTCCGGCTACAAAAGGAGAAATAACAAATCATCTTAACGCAAGATCGCCTAGTATGGCCAATAGAATCAATGATATAGTTGAAGCAATCGAAAATAACCTTGATGAGAGCAGAGAATACGATAGCGTTTATGATGTGGAAGTTGCAGCAGGTCTTGTAAAAAAGAGAGCTCTAGGTGAAAGACCTTATGCTAGAGATAGTGGGCTAAACAGAGCCAACCGTGAAAGAGTGGGAGAAAGTGAAAGACAGAATCCATATAGTGGCCGGGAAAGAATCTCAGGCGCAAGTTCTAAAGATGTTTCACCCAATACTCCAAAGGGTGAAGATATATAATCTCACCTTTTGAAAAGGTTTATCGCTTTTCAAGCAAAAGTTTCTTCTGACTTTCTGACTCAAGTTAACATTATTACACTTATAGATTGATTCCTCAGACGGTCAAAAGGACGAAGTATATTGTTACATGATGTCCCAGTAGAGTCAAGCTTCATATTTGCTGCTCTTAT
>JBKPEN010000010.1:0-13474 GCA_046728425.1 Thermoproteota archaeon | reverse complement strand
CAGAATAATTGCTATTGAGCCTGATCCAAATGACTATGAATTGCTCCAGCTAAATGTTAAGAAAAACAAATGTGAGAATGTTATCCCAATAAACATTGGACTCGGTAGGAATTCTGGCGAACGCCAAATGGAATTTCGCGGGAGGTCATACTCATTTAGAGTGGATAGGCTAGAGAATATACTCGAAAAGGCAGGATTAAAGAAAAGGATCAATTTCATAAAAATGGATATCGAAGGATTTGAAACAGAAGTGTTAACTCAAAGTATTGATATAATTAAGAATGCTGACACTATTGCTATAGAACTTCATAATACAAAGGAAGAAGTGGATAGAATACTTTCAAAATACAACTTCCATTTCACCCCCATATCAAAGAAAATTATTTATTACCAGCTTTTCAAAAACCTCATTCTCCACCCAAGACTCGTATATGGATCTTATAGGAGGATGAAACGCCAAAATCCCCATCTGCTTTCATATACAGTGAAGGGTTTAGAATATTCAACAAATTATAACTTCCTATGTGGAACCTATAAAAGAAATCAATGATGCTTCACATTGCCGATGCAATAGATATAGAGAGAATTAATAACCAATAAGCATGCCATTTGTAACAAATTCTGCACCATATTTTCTGCCATTGACTTTTGCGTATTCAAGTATATTGCTCAGACGAGTCCAATTATCGTAGCGATCAATCTCCCAAGAGTGTCCCCATAGATGCCAAATTCCGCCGTTTTCTAGTACATGATCGAGAGACTTTTTAGCAATCACGTCCCAGTATTTAAAAATATTTCCATACAGAAGAAGGCTAGTGGCTAAACCACGATTACTAGCTGAAACTATGTGCTTGCCCTTTGCTATCAAATTATAATCAAAGACATAAATGGTTGGGTTATATTCAAATGGGCTGGACAACGTGGTACATAAGCTCTTGACAGTTCTTGCTAATTTGTAGCCACATTCTTTTACCTTCTCAGTTACCTTCTTATCATATAAGCCCCTGGGATAGCAGAACGAGACAACTTCTTTTCGTATAATATTTTCAAGCACATTTTTTGATTCTGAAAGTTCATAGATCATGCTGTTTTCGTCAACTTGAGTCAACGAAGTATGGTTGTATGTATGACCGCCGATTTCAAAGTCCTTGGCAATGGCCTTTATTGTATCGCTTGATATTACCTTGTTTTCCGGATTTGCTATAGGAATATACATTGTTGCACTTATACCGTAATTTTTTAACAAAGAACACAATTTCAGATCAAGCGGATGGCCATCGTCCCAACTAGTTGTTATAAAGACTTTTCCGAGTTTCAACAGCGTGTGCTACTTCACTATGATGAAGAATTAAATAAAAGCATATTGGCAAAAGAAGAACAGCAATTCCTTCTTGTGGTAATTTTAGATTACAATGCTATCTGAACAGGAATAGTGTCAATTAAAAGATCTGGAACCTTAGCGTACTAGATTAGCAGAGTCCCTTGACGCTGTGTATTATGTAAATGGAACGATTTTTAGTAACCAACTTCATTACAAGTGCTAGCCGGAAGTGAAAGATTATAACCATAATGATTTATACGGTATGCACCAAAAGCTCTGGACATGCCTGCAGATGTTATAATGCTTGGCGAATATTATTTTCCCAATATGATTGGTGGAGCTGAAGTGCAGGCTATGAGAAGAGCAGAAGGCCTTGTTAAGGAAGGACTAAGTGTAACGGTAATTTCCTTTGATAGGAATGGAGGGAAAAAACAAGAAATGATAAATGGTGTAAAGGTCATCAGATATGATATCATAACACATGCAGCTAAAATGCTTTCACTATCATTACCAGTGGTACAAGCGTTAAGGAAAAATGAAAAAGAAACTCAGCTATACCATTTATACAATGTCCATCCCTTAACAGGCGGGGGAATCTATAGGATGACAGGGGGGAGAAATCCTGTTATAGGCACTCTGGAAAATTTTGGCGGCTTTTGCCCTACTTCAACTGCGATTTACCAGAAATGCGATCTCTTGTGTCGATATTCTTGTCTTAGAGATTTCTCTCACAATAGAAGCGAAAAAGTTCTTTCTATGCCTTATGCTGGGATTTACCCTCTATTGACCTCGCTTACTAAAAAAGTCGATAAATATGTTGCAGTCAGTGAGCATGTGAGACAAGAATACATTAAGCATGGATATAATGAGGATAGAATTATTGTTATTCCAAATTCGATTGATGTCGATAAAATTGGAAATGGTGTCAGAACATCACATGAGTGGAGAAATATTCTCTACGTGGGAAGGATGGTATCTATAAAAGGAGTAGATATACTGATAAGGGCTTTTCACAAAGCATCCAGCCATTATGATGATTTAAGGTTGATCCTTGTTGGTGAGGGACAGGAACTTGAACAATATAGAACTTTAGTCAAGAACCTAGGTATTGAAAGCAAAGTTACCATAACAGGACATGTGACTGAGGGTACTCTTTGGTACTACTATTCGATCGCAGATCTCTTTGTATACCCTTCTATTGCAGGCTCTGAGGCGTTTGGCATTACATTACTTGAAGCAATGCGATACCGTATCCCCTGCGTGGTACCAGACACCGGAGGAGGCAAAGAGGTAATCAAAGATGCAGGAGTTACTTTTAGAGATCGGGACGAAGAAGATCTGATGAAAAAGATGATGTTAGTTTTAAACGACAATCAGAAATCACTTGCGCTATCAACCAAATGCGAAGATGTCTTAAGCGAATACAGCGATGAAAAGGTAGTTAAAAATCTTGTAAGAGTGTACGACGATCTCAGGAAAAAGTGAGCTGTTATAATCGCTAACACTAACAATTAAAATACATAGTTGGTTTACGAATAAATTCCACTTGCCCGATTATGACAAAAAATGAGAGAAATAAGCATAGAGCCACAACAATGCATATACGCATAATCTGGCGCAGATTCGCAATGCATTTGATTCTCATCTGAAATTTATTAACAGAATATGTAGTATTTTCTCAACTCCCATATACTGAATTAATTCCATTCTGCAAATACGCTTTGTAGATCGTATCTTGGTACGATTGGTCTTTAATGGCAAAAGTAAAGATTGGATCCCAAGACCAGTACGCCCATCCAACATTGTCACTCTTGAAAGCCTGCAGATAGTTATTGACCACGTCCTGAGTCACTACATCTTTTGGCGGAGATTGTCCCCATTCTCCTATAAAGACGGGCATTCCTGGCTGCCATTTTTGTGATAGCGATACAAGATAGGTCAGTGTTGTTGGTGAACCTGTTATGTATATGTGAGGCGCAAAGACAATATTGAATACACCTCTCGGTACGACCAAGCTATCATAAGGTTCATAGTTCCAGTATGGACAACTATGATTTTCTGCTCTATCGAAGTAAATAGACTTTAGTGTCAGCGATCTTATTTTATTACCTATGTATGTGTGGACGTCTCCTAGCTTGTCAAACTGATTACATTCATTAACCGGAGGTTCATTTAGAATCTCATAGCCGGCTGTACTTGAATGATTATCAACATGCTTTATGATCACATCCCTTATGAAGTTAAAGTGCAGATCCCATATTTTGATACCATTGTATGAAATGTTATTATCATAGTAATCAGCCCAGAATGCTATTTCACCATCCCTATCTGCAGAATAGGAGCCTGTAAGAAAAGAAGGAAACCCTCCTCCAGCCCAGTAGTCAAAATGGCTACCTGTATTGACTTGATGAAAGTCATAGACTACGCATATACCAAGCTGATCTGCAGTCGTTGAAATCTCTTGAAGACTGCTGACAAATGCCCTTGGATTTACAATGTAAGCCTCCCAGAACATGGGTAGGCGAATAGCATTAAGTCCTGTGGACTCAATTTCATTTAGTCTATCATATATGGATGGTGTTGTGAATGTTATCCAATCGCGTGCTTCTATAGCGACCAATCTTTTATCTATTAAATTTACCGCCTTGTATTGAGAAATAGGCAACGTTGTACAATCTGTTGCAACATTTTGTCCGAGAGACTGCGGTATCAATACTATAACAATAAGTGAGGCTATCCCTATCGCAATGACAGGTAAAGATCTGAGCAACTTCTGTGCTTTATTTAAAAAAGTACAATCTGGTCTTTTTTCCAACCTTCTCTTCGCAGCCAATAATGCATCGCTTTCTCTAGTTTCGATATGCGTTTGCTAATATTTCTAATTATGCATAGAGAAAAAGGACAGATAGGATTTATTCTTATTTGTATATATGAAGTGATCTTGATATAATGTGGTCGATATAGTTTGATCCACGCAGATCCATCATAAATGACCTTACATATAGATCGTATCAATATAATCCCCAGCGCCTGCACGGCAGAAGTCAAATAGTTACATCTTTCCATAGCAAGGTCAGTCTTGGCCAAACAGATGATTTTTGACATCGAAACGTAAAATTAACTACTCTATTGTTCAGTTTTCCTCTGCATACCCTATATGCATTTGTTTAAAGATGTAATATGCTAATGAATTAAGGGGGGTTAAGTTTAATGCTTGGCACTCTGCTTGAGAATAGATTATTTGACATACAGAAATACATGTGCCATAAAAGAGACAGTGTAATAGTTACGTTAATGATTTTAATAATCAGTTTGTTGACCTGCAGGGGAGAACATAGAGACCTGAAAAAGGCATTCGCTGCATCAATAATTTTTCGATGCAAGCATAGTTGAAATATTCTAGATATCTGATACCTTCCAAAGCGACAATGTTCTGCCTGTATTTGTGTCGCCTTCAAGGACATCTTCGTAAATAATCCTGCTCGGCGTGGGAAAGGAAAAAGGTCGAAGTAATAAATTAATTGGCCTATACTGCCCAGCAAGTATATCGTGATTTTTCGTCGTCAACAAATGAGACGTTGTGAGGAAATACCTTGACCTACTTTTCCTAATGTTGGTTAGTGCCTTTACTATGTCGCCATATGGGAGATGGATAAACAAATCTCTACATAAAATGAGATCAACTGTGGGTAACTCATCGTTTAGAATGTTTAGCTTTATGAATTTCCGGCTACTGTTTGCATACTGTTGATTGTTGCTGCTAACAAGTTCCTCCACGATATCTGCGCCAATGTATTTACAAGACCCTAAATCTACCGTTTGCATCCAATTAAAATCACCACAGGGAATATCTAGAATAGAAGATATTCCCAGTTCTGCAGCGAGAATTGGCAATTCCTTTCTGATGGTTTTGGTATGCGCCAGGTCAGAACCAGGCCCAGAAATGGATTTTTGAACTGGCCATAGATTCTTCTGATAAAGTTGTTCTGTAAATATCGCTTCATGAGATTTAGAAGAGCGTCTCATGATACGCCACCACCTTGTTTGTAAGTCTCGATAAGTTACCACGAGTGTTGGAAAATTTCTTTTTACAAATTCTCTCATGCTGCTAGGCCATCGCGGTGTAATGGTGTACGGCTCATTTATAATGTTAGTGCCGTACTGCATTAACTGAACATATTCTCTTCCTTCTCGGAAGGAATAACTTATAGACATCCGATCTTGACATGTACTGTATCTCCTTTTTTGTCCTAAAAACACATCTTAGGAATTAATCAGCTTTTATCAATATACTATGTATAATGACCTGGCACAGAAACTATATCTTCTCCTGGCCCGCCATAAGCTTGATTATCGCCGTCAGCGATATTAAATTAGGTTCTTGCCAACAACACCATGCACGATACTACTGCTTGTCAGATATTAAACTTCTCTTAAAGCTAGTAGTATTTTGCCTGGCAGCCATCATCATGAAGGATACCAATGTCAAAGCGGCAAGATGGAGTAGTACAAAGAGAGCTATCTCCAAGTTTGTCTCTAAAATAAGGCGCGGTAGAGACTTCAACTCATATAATAGATAACCAAATGAAAATAGTAGCGATACAATCAGAATGATATAACTGATTTTATCAGTTATTGAAAACCTAAACAATGAGTACGTCGCCATACCTTTATCTGTACTATTAGTAATGCTCCTAAATGACTCGCCCACGATAATCGATGCGGTAACTGCAAGCAATAAAAATTCAATTATTTCATGAGTAAGCGATCCATAAGCAATTCCAATACTCAACGGAAGATTACCAATTGGATATAGGATATTGAGTGTACCAATCACCACATCATCAATGATATGTTGAACGTATGCTAGCGAGTAGATCATAGCAACTGCAAAAGTCTTTTTAAAGCCTACTCTAGTAACAAGAAAGATAGAACCTGCTATCGCGGGAGATACTATTAGGCTATGAGTAAATGTCTTGTGGGCCATAATTCCCAAAGACTGGGTTATAATATCAATATCGGGAATTATACCAATAACCATGGCAAGCGCAAACGAGACCCCTTGGTTAATCCTAAAAATTCTGCAAACAATGTAGGCTATAAGAAATGCAACCACTGCATGACCTACTAAAAACATTAGCTATGTATTGACCCGAGTACACCTCTGTATATCGTGTACCAATATAAACAATATCGACTGGTTAGTTACAGGATGTCCATAAAAGTGGAGACTTACAATATAGTACAGTTGTTACAGTACCCTAGAGAGAGATATGTGCAATCCATTCCTATGCGATTACCAAACTGGCCTTCATACTAGGTGATATCAGTTCCATTTTCTTCTAATATCACCATTGTCATAATCGGAACTGACATCATACCACAAAACGCCCATGTATTTTATTCGATAGCAATTCTTTGCCATAAATAGGATCGAATGGTCTGATAAGAGAGATTGGATAAAATAAAATAAAACTCTGCGAGAGATATTGCTGCTGTGCCTAATGTTGCAACTACTAAGGTAAAAAGGCCAGTTGTTATGTTCTATTAATGGACGCTCTTGAGCCTTTACTTGCTATTCATTCACGGGTGTATTCTCGTTGCTTGTTAGCTAGTTTGGTAAAGTCCCACCCACAGAATTGAGCTATACTCATGGTGGTTGAATTATAAAAAATTCAAGTCGATGCCAAAAATTCCGACAGACATGTTTCAGATGGACACATAAAAGAGTACGCTTTTGAAGTAGTGATGCTCTCATGGTGGACCTCCTACTATCTGAGCTGCATCATCTCATCCATGAACATACGGAAGACTTGCAAAAAACCGAGAGAGACATGAAAGGCATTAGAAGAGAAACTGACATTGATATAAAGATACAAAATCGCAGCAACAACAGATAACAAGTTTCATTGCTCCAGATACAGATGCAGCCATTGCAGTATAATAGAATAAGCGACGCTAGCTTATCTAGAAGCCTCGCCCAGCAGCAAACATGTTGAAGTAGGTGCAAAATTTACTGATAAAAATTCCATAGACTAGAGACTTGGGAGTGTTAATGAGCTGCCACAGTTTCATCCGCAAAGATAATCGCGTATTATTTCCCTAAATGACACAGTATTTTATGAAGCTCTCACAGTTATTTCAAATCGATAATTACAGATATCACATAAAAGGGTCACGAGTAGATATAGTATATTGTTACCTCCTACTCTTACAGATAATGATTCGCTCTTTTAGAAGAAAGGAAATGGCTATAATTTGCGACTGCAGATATTGTAACTGATAACATACCGATGGAGATGACAGCCCATTCAACTGTTAGTGCTGATAGAATATATTTTAGCATAAGCCCAATGATGCAAATTACTGCTATGCTTAGACCTACACTAAGAACCATTTGCTCTGTCTGTTCCATATTTCGATGAGCAAAAAGAAGTTGAACAAGTGCATTCCCCGGTATAAACATGACAAATACCGCTCCAGCGATCATTCTCATATAAGACCATGGCTCGATATTTGGTAAGAGAAATACAAGAGCCATTATCAAGCAAGTCGCTGCGGTTGTTAACCATAATGAGAGACCATTGTAGCTTCTCAGAATATAATCGAAGAAATGCCCCTTTGTGCCAGGCCCAAGTAACATAATTTTTTTTTCGCTTTCAAGCTTTTTGACGGCATTTTGGATTTCTTCTATAGACAACGATTCACTATAAGTATGCTGCAATTCCACAACCAAGTCCTTGACTCCAAAGCTTTTATGCATAGCGACAGAGTTGAGTATTCTTTGCTGCAATAGTTCGAATCTATCTGAATCTATACTTTTAGATTGAACCAAATCTGATTCCATGCACCCCTATTGTTATCATTTTCGGGAAATCCTTGAAAAACAAAGGCCTTATCTTCCATATTGTATTTCCACAGTTCAATTACCATCCTAAATTCTTTGCCTTGTTGACTTGTTACATTCAATCCCCCGACATGATGGTTATTTACATCCAAGCCCTTTATTATTACGTATCTGTGGTCAGGATCTGTGCTGACATTTGAAATCGTCCAATCTAAGGGAATATCCCATGACGAATTTCTTGCAAGTATGCGCCTGAATTCGTATAGATTCTGGCCTGTCACCCCGCCAGAATAATTCTCATCCGGTGTAGCATCTGTAGAGTTTAGTAACTTTATCCTGACCGAAACATATTCGCTACTTTCTGCATGATTATATACATGAATATGCCAAGAGACCTTCTGACCTGGAAGCACTATGTCGGTGTTGTTATTATTAGAAGGAAAGTAATCGGCTGTTGTGTCATTTTTTCCAAGCGTGCTTAAACTGAGAAATCTTTCATCTGGACGCTCATGAGTAATTAACCAATAACCAATGGTAATTGTAATGAGTAATATGACATAGCTAATGATAAACCTTTTAGACAGTATTATCTTTCTTATTTCTGAAAGTTTTCCAACTGACGACGCTATTTCTCCCTCCTCTCCTTTATTTGCATGTTAAGAAACTTATCTTTTTGAAACGATTTCCAGGTCTTGTATAGGTAAAAAATGAACAGAAGTGAAAAAAAAGCGATCAACGGCAAAAATATTCCCATAACAATGACATTCGTATAGCCAGATATCCTGTTTGCTTCATCCTTGAGAATTACAGAGTCTTTACTTATGGAATTGAAGATAGTTGTTGCACTGTCCAAACAATTGTCATAGCCAAAGCAAGTGACGTATTTTGATGTGTTTGCTTGCTCTATCAACCCAAGAGCCGTATTGAACTTTTCAATAAGTGGAGATATCTCTGCCCCATTACGCTCTGCATCCCGGATGCCACTCAATGCTAAATCTGCGGACTTAAAAGCTGTTGCCATATGATCTTCCATGACAACATTAGAATTATTTGCTATCAGCAAAAAGAAAATGCTGACCAATATGTTCATAGCGGGTGCTTACAGAACTAAGAACGTAATCCTTATTAATGCTACTGCAACAAATGCGATACCAAATCCAACTGCAACTCTTCTAATCTTTTTTCTGTTAAAAGATACATCGCTTCTGTTTGCATAGAATGGGGATGTCAACTCTACTGCTGTTAACATAATTAAAGAGGATAGTGCAAGCCATATTCCAAAATCTGATAGAGAAAGAACAAAGCTCATTCCTAGTTGAAAAACTCCCGAAATACAATAATAACAATAGGCTCATGCAAAGATGAATCTATTAGACAAGAATAATAATTCAACATTACTATCCCACTAATTCTTTCTAACATAACCTGCTTAGATATCTTTTTCTTTCATGGCCTAAGCTATATATCTTATCTCTTTTGGTTGGACTGAAATTTAGCTTTTTATCTTCTCATAAACGGTTTTGATATTGCTGCCGTCACCTTCTGTAATGGTTTGTTTTATTCTTATAGGTCTGCCTGTGGATTTACTCAGGACTAATGCGAGCATACCACATACAGGACATCCTATGCGATATCCCATCTTTGATTTCTCATTTATAAGCCTGCATAAATGGACAGAAGGTTCACCAGAAAATCGAATTGCAAATGTATCATCATCATCATTTGCTTCTATCACAAAATAATCGACAAGCTTCAACTCTTCAACTAGCATATCAGGTAATGTCCTCTCCAGAAAGTGAAAATCAATCTTCTCAAGGTTCACATTTAATTCCTTTTCAAAGAGATCTAGCAAGCCTTGACTAGGAGAGAGAATAAAGGCACCGTTAAGATCGTTTTGGGAAATTTCTTGACTGTTAAGTTGTTCATAATTCCGGACTGCTCCATTGGGTCTATGAGTGAAATAAATATAGCCTTGTGCTAAACCACTCCTATTTGCATGATAAGAATGAACCACACTGTCTCCGTGATACAATTCGTCAACAATACCATCAATAGATTTTAGCATGGAGAAAGAGAGAGCGTCAAAGACCTTTCTAGGAATGCTACTTGGTTGCGATATGTAAAGTAAAAGCAGACCCCATAAGGTAAGACCAAGGCCGATAAAGGTCAAGATCATGGAGCTTGATAAGTAAGAAATAATCAAACATGCTGCCCCTATGGATGTCACTCCTAGACCTAAACGAATGGTCCCTCGTCTCAATGCTTTCCATAATTTCTTATTGTGTTTCAAATTAATCAACATAAGTTTTTGCAGTGTAGCACTGATCACTGAGCGATATAGAGAAGAATTATCGTTCGTTCCAGTATGGTTCAACCTACTCCACCTGTGAACTATAAAAAGTTCACCCTTTCTCCTTATCTAGAACCCTGTTAGCAAATATCATGACGCCATTTACTTCAGATTGTAAGTTTGTCTCTTTAATCATATTCTCTTTCTCTGTTCTTGACCAATCTCGTTAGGATTACAGCCTCAGTATATATAATGCCTTTTACAAAGTTTTCGGCTTAATACATCTAGCGAAAAAATAAAAACAGTAAGATTTAAAATTTTTAAAATAATGGGATAGCCAGTAGATCGACACAAAGTGAGAACCATATGGTCCTCTCATAAAGGTAGTAAACGGGATTCTTACTTCATATGCATTGTGATACAGGTAACACCAATTAGTCCAATTTCTTAAACTATTCCTGTGATCCTTATCACAGAGAAGAGCGATGATAATATATTATTTTTGTACAGACTTTTTCAAAATTGTCACCCGCAGAATATTTCGTGTACTCTATCGAAAAAAAAGTTATAGGGGCCTGCAGCAAAAACAACGATCACAAAGCAAGATATTGAGAGCTTTAATCAATTTTTAGAATGCTATCAAGTTCGCGAGGCGGGCAATTTCTGTAATGGTTAAATATAGTATCTGTGAAATTCTTACATAATGAGTCAGGAGGAGCAGATACAGCAGACTCGAAGAAAAATCTTTGAAGAGTTAACCAAGATAGTCGACCCTGAAATTGGGGTTTCGATAATGGAGCTTGAGCTTGTCGACAAGGTGGACATTGATTCAGGCAAGGTCAATGTTGACTTGCACCTGACGAGCCCATTCTGTCCTGCAGTCTTTGGCTTTAAGATAGCACAAGATGTCCGGGACAATATCTACAAGCTGCCTAGCGTGGACGGAGTAAACGTGAACGTCAGCAATCACTTCATGGCCGATGCTATAAACAAACAGGTGAACGAGAGCAAGTACCCGGCCAAACCGACCGCCTAATCATCATCTTTTTTCAGCCTTTCTTTCTGCTCTGCCACCTTCTTTTCGTTTTTTGAGTACCCTAGAAGGTGTCCTCTAAGTAGCTGAATGCCAAGCGCAGGGTCAACTCCCTTAGGACAGACTGAGCTGCATGAACCTGCAAAATGGCAGCGCCATATGCCGTGCCTGTTGTCCACTAAGTTGAGCCTCTCCTTGGTTGTAGTGTCGCGGTTATCAATAAAGTAGCGATACGCCTGAGAAAGCGCCTGAGGTCCGGGGAATTGAGTGTCAGTGGCTACTGTAGGACACGCAGAATAGCATAGGCCGCACTTGATGCAATATGAAAATTGCAGGTACTTGTCGACATCTTCAGGCGTTTGTATGAACTCAGTCAGTTTGTTTTTTTCATGCATGTCTGCGTCATCATTCTGTATGTATGGCTCCATGTTGTGGTGATGTGCAAAGAACTGAGAAAAGTCTGTCACAAGGTCTCGAATGTGTGGGAAGTTAGCAAGAGGTTCAACCGTTATTTCGGTTCCTTGAAGCTCTGATACCTTGGTATAGCATGCCAGGCGTGGAATGCCATTTATCTTCATGCCACATGACCCACAAGAGGCCATTCTACAAGAATAGCGGATGCCAATGCTTGGATCCTTGTATGCTTTTGCATACAGTAGCGCATCCAGCACGGTAGTCCAGCGCTGTACTGGGACCTCTACTCTGTCATAGTGCGGGGATTCGCCGGCGCGCCTGTTAGCCCTATATATCTTGATACTGACAGAACTCTTTGGGTACTCTTTTTCTCTTTGGTGCTTTTCCTTTTCGTGCTTTTTTTCCACAGTCTCAATTTTTTCAATTAATTGTTCAGTCATATTCTCTTACTCACTCAACTCCAAGACCGTTAGCTATAATGATGGTACGCGTACCGTATGCTATTAAAGCAATCATTGCAGCTATTGTCAAGACTGTCACACCATCCTCCCACTTCTTGCTCTGACGCAGTTCTAGCAGGATTACACGCAGGCCGTTAAAACCATGGATTGACACGAGCACCAGTATTGATTCTAGCAGCACGATGTAAGGGATGTTTTGATAGTTGGCTATTATATTCTCATATTCAAGACTCATGCCATATGGCATGAATGCTATGCGCATCATAATATGCACTGCAACAACGAATAGTGCAGCGACGGCTGTAATATAGTGTATTTTCATTATTTGGCTCTCACGAAGCATCGTCATGCGTTATTCGCCCCCAAAGAGCACAGATGCTCCATATAGCATTGCGACTAATGCAAGTATCAATGCAATCCAAATGCCAGACTTTTGCCGGTAGTTGAGCGATACTGCATCGTAAGGGTAGTCGGGCCTGCCTGGTTTGCCAAGCCCCTTGCCTCCATGTGCAAATATCAGGCGGATTCCGTTTGCTGAATGGAAGACGCACATTCCGATTACCACTATTAAAATAAAATGGCCAAGAGTAGTTTGCGTGAGCTCCAGGAATGCTTCCCATAAGGCAGGCCCGCCAGTGATCTGGCTGGTTTCATAAATGTGAGCGATGAAATAGGCAAGCAGGCCCACACCTGTTAACCTCTGCAACCAGTAGGACACCCTTTCCCATCCATAGCGTCTGGGATTGAGCCATCCTATCATTCCCTCACGGTTATTGCGATCAGCTACTTCTTCTTCTCTTTCCATGCTAGTATTTCCTCTCAACTGGAGCGTATCGTGTAAAGGTGACTGGGTACCATGTCATCTTTGGTCCGCCGTCGCCTGTAAAATACGCTAGTGTATGCTTCAAGAAGTTTGCATCGTCGCGGTAGGGATAGTCGGTTCTTGCATGCGCTCCCCTAGATTCCCGGCGATTGAGCGCACCGACAAGCAAAACTTCAGCAGTTCTGAGCATCGAGTCTGTCTCCATTACGTTGATAAAGTTGGTATTGTATTCTTTGGCTTTATCCTCAACGTGTTTCCACATTGCACCCTTTAGCTCTCTTACCT
>JBKPEN010000311.1:0-6108 GCA_046728425.1 Thermoproteota archaeon | reverse complement strand
CCAGGGATGCAGTCACCGCTGTGCATACTGCTACGCCACATACGAATGGTCGCCTGAATTTTATGACAAGATTTACGCCAAGAGCAATGCACCAGAGGTGCTCGAAAAAGAGCTTGCTGCGTGGAAATCAGATACTGTCATACCTGTCATGATAGCTTCTGCAACAGATGCGTACCAGCCAGCAGAACTGCGCTTTCAATTAACGAGAAGATGTGTGCAGGTTCTGCAAAAATACAATGTGCCCTACTATCTGTTTACCAAGTCTACAATGATCGAGCGTGACTTAGAGCTCCATAGGCAGTATCGACACAACTGCCTAATAGTATGGTCTGTGACTACATCCGATGAGAAGATAAGACGAATAATAGAGCCAGGTACGCCACCAGCCAGCAGAATTTTCCAAGTAATCAAAAAGTTTGCTGAAGCGGACCTGTGCTGTGGAGTCAATATCGACCCTATAATTCCACTTATCACGGACAATGAGCAAGACCTCGAGCGGCTTGTCAGGGCTTGCAGGGATGCTGGCGTGCGGCATGTCTTTGGTGCACCGCTAAGGTTGCGAGCAGATATCTGGCAGCGAATGAAACTCGTGCTGCAACTTCTTGAAGTGCCAGATGGCCTCAAACGCTACAAGAAGATATACGGCTTTGAAGAGCCACTTGGTTCTAGCTACGTTACGGCTGAGACACGATATAAAAATAAAATCCTGAGCAAGCTTGAAAGCTTGATAAAAAGCAATGGATTGATATCTGATTTTCCAGATTATTTGGGTCCAAAGCAAATATTCAAATCTAATCTTGGGCAGACAACGCTACAAAGTTTCCTAGTCTAAGCTACCTGGAGCCCTTAAGGCGGGTTGAGGGTATGCTCGCTTATTTTTGCATGTAGTGTGCTAAAAATAGTAGTCTCTCACAGTCACAGTCCTCGTCAATTCTTAGCTGTTTTCCGCATTTTGGGCAAACCGTAAGTCGTGTTGGACTCTCATTCATGTCCACGAACATGACAGACATAGACTTAACAATAGTAATTAGCTCTCCAAGTTAATAAGAATTTAGCATAATTGGGATGTATTCTGATGATTCTAATTCCATTTATGATATTTGGAAGATTTTATCTAGTACTTTTTGAAAAGCATTGAATTTTTTTGAAGGTGTGGAACCATTAATAACAGTGCGATTGCTCCACAATCTATGAAAGAGTATAGAAATCCGACTCCAACAGTCGATGTTATACTCGAGCGTGATTCAAACGTTCTCATGGTAAGGCGCAAAAATGATCCATTCAAAGATCATCTGAGCTTGCCAGGTGGCTTTGTAAATGAAGGAGAAACCGTCGAAGACGCAATGAAGCGAGAGGCAATGGAAGAGACATCTCTTGAGGTACATCCAATTGACATCCTAGGTGTCTATTCCGACCCAACACGTGATCCAAGAAAGCACATAATGACTACAGTCTTTGTTGGAATAATCGTAAGCGGCGAGATTAGAGCTGGCGACGATGCAGCCAACATTGAGTGGGTCAAACTGGCTAATATTAGAGGGCAACAGATCGCATTTGACCATACTCAGATACTGCGTGATTATCAGCACTGGAAAGCTTCTGGTGGAACATTTTGGTCAACTAAGAGAAGAAATGATTAAAACCCCCCAGCTCCAGAAGTCATATACAGTTTTGCGTGCTGAGAAAGATATCAGGCTCAGAATAGACCTACTGGAAGCACAGTCAAGCTTTATAGCCAAAATGCTCACAAGAGCGATTTCAGAGCATGATGAGGCCGTATTCGCAGAGTATGCCAAGCGTCTTGCGGTCTTTCGTGGCAGAATCGAAGAATTGGTGTGGGTTTTGGGTGAAAAGAATGCTATCGGCGCTGCTGCTGCTGCTGCTGGCCAAAGCGTGCTTGACATGCGGGTCACTAGCAAGAAGAATAATGATAATGACGTCACTGTGTCTGTCCGGGAGATAATTGAAAAGCTTCGTAGAGGTGAACTCCGAATGGATGAACTCTCGGCAGACACCCAAACAATGGTCAGAAAAGGTGCGTTAGAGATGAAAAACGGCAGAGCCATACATAAATTATAATTCGCCTCTAAGGCTCGTTGCAACAGAGGTGTCTTAGGAAAGAAAACCCAAAATAAAGATCTAAACTACAGAAACTACATCGGCAGATGGTTATATTACTATATAGCTGTCATTTATTAAGTGGCGTTAGAATATTACAGATGGGATACAAGGTTATCAGGATTGGTCATAAAAATACAGAGAAATTCTGAATTCACAGATATTCTTCTTAATAACCTCTTGCAAAAGCATAATGAAAGAGCCAGAGAAGGAAATGTGGCGCATGTATCTGATATATTACCTACTACCTGCATACGACGCCAGTATTATGGCAGAAAATTTCCCGATATGGCTCCTTTGAATCACGAATCTGTTCATCACTTTGTCCGGGGTGAAGCCAGCGAATTTATAATTACACAGCTTGCAGGCCTAGGAGTTTCGCAGGCTGAATTGAATATGGAGGGAATAATTGCACACCCCGACATCATGGATGATAATTTGGTCGTGGAGTTAAAGGATACTGTAAACGGCAAGCGTCTTGACTTCTCGGATACCACATTTAGATCATATCTTCGTCAGCTACTGTACTACCTGACGATAACCGGTATAGAAAAAGGGATCATTTCGATAAGATACAACATTAAGGAATTGCGATGGATAAGGAGAGATGCGGAAGGGAATGATTATTTTATCAGACCGGCAAATGCCAGGGATGTTGGCGTTGAAAGCTGGCAGGTGATACTGTCAAAAGATGACATTGCCCGGGAACTTTTGAAAAATGAAATGATGAGAAGAAAGAACCTATTTCTTAAAGCCTTAGAAGAAAATGACGCCTCTATGCTACCAAGGCTTCCTGAATATATGCGCAACTACAAATGCAAATGTTGTGAATTTTACAATAAATGTATGAATGAAGATGGTGAGACAAAAACAGCGCATGAAATGGCTAACGAAAAAGACCTGCTAGAGATAGATGGTCTTGTCACTATGGAAAAGGATCATTGAACAAGATATCTATTCCTGCAAAAACTTGAAGGGCTGCATTGATAGAGTCTTAAAGGAGAATATACAGCAGCAGACCAAAATAGTCTGTCAAAGCATTATATTTAAATTAGTTCAGATAATGCCTTTACAACTTTATGGGCGACATCTTCCCAACTCTGCAAGATCTCGCTTCTATACTCCTGTTTCTCCTCTTTTAATTTCAAGACAGATAATGTTGCAGCTGACTTTTTTTTGCTCTCCGATAAAACAGGAGAATTCGTTGTCGTTGTTGATAAGGATGACGATGTTGTTGTTTGCAGCGATGGCTGTTCTGATATTATTCTTCTTCTTTCTCTTCTTCTGTTTCTAATATCATATGAATATAAGACTCTTAACGCCTCACTTGCAAACAATTCGTAATTTCCTCTCTCTACTAGTCTGATCCTTCCTTGCCTTGCCATCATACTTTCTGAATAAAGTTCTTCAAACACAGGCAATCTCCATACCACTGCATCCATGCCTATCTGCAGACTCTCTGCTAGTGCTATTCCAAACCCTTCTCTACTTGATGGAAATAGAAATACCTTCGCTCTTGAGTACAGTTCAAGTTTTTCCTTATCACTGACCTCTCCTTTATGGTCTATACCTATTGATTTGAGATGATTAATTTCGGTTAACGAAGCTCTGCCTATTATGACAAAATTAAGCCCTGTGCGAAGCTTCTTTAAAGCCGACCAGATCTTTTCGATACCTTCGAGCTTTTCAATGCGTCCAATGCAAAAGAAATCAATATCCTTTTGAGCGGATGTATTGATAGTTAGTCTATCTACACCTGTGCCAACTATTCGTATTTTGACAGGGCGAAGAGACACATTACAATAATGACCTTTTTCTTCTTCTTCTTGTTCTCTCTTGATTTCCTTACAAGTTATGCCATATAAGGAGCACAGTTGCCTTGCCGACGTGCGGCTGACTGTTAATATCATATCTGAGTCTCTGATCATCATGCCCGTTAATTTTGCTATAAAGGAGTTGTATCGCTTCGCAACTCCTCTCGAGAAACGAGAATCTATCTCTGAAATTTGCTCCGGCAGTATCCGGGGTTCGTAATGGTGAAAGACTATCACTATCCTTGCACGTGAATGGAAAACTCTAAGAAGGCCCCAAAGGATTATGCTTGCCTCACCCCAGCTATCCAATAATGCTACTTGGGGCAGAGTTAAAAGACCACAGATTGCATCATAAAAATCTCTTATCAAACATGGTACTATGTTTCTTACAATGTGATGAGTGTTGAGTTTCGCTTCGATTGATCGTTCGCTACTTATATTCCTGACTTCGACTACACCTAACCTACTGATCGAGTCTGAAACCCTTTTTGACCAGAGCAAGCCTCCAACTTGAGGCGCCCTTGAAGGATAACCAAAGACAAGAAGCCGTGGAGCCTCGTTACTCTGATAATAAATTTTATCTTTTCTTGCAGCCAATTATTCAAATCACGTAACTTAAAGTGCAATATTTTGTATCACATGCAAGCTATTTCAAGACATTCGCTTACTTAATAAGTACATTCTATAGTTCTATTATATAGAAACTTTGCATCTACCCTATCTTCTATAACTTTATCTAACTTGCATTTGCAGCAAAAAGGTAAAAGCAACATCATTATTAGGACAGAATAATTGTTAGAGTCTGCTGCGTCACCAGACTCTTTCTCTCTCTCTCTCTCTCTCTCTCTCTCTTTCTTTCTCTCTTTTGCTATCATCTCGAGTTTGAGCCAGCAGCGGTTAAGTAATTTGTCGATCAGAGCAATATACTGTTCTGTAATGTCAGAAAATAACGAACGCAGATTCTATAGAGGGTCAGCAAGATGGGTTATTATTGGAATTATTGCGGCATTTGCTGTTATATTTGTGATTGTTGTGGCATTTGGCTCCACATTATTTCCCAGTGGGCCCAGAACAGGGGGAATGCAATCCGAGACTGGGGAACAATCCGCGACGAGTGGTCCGGGACATAACACTACTGAAGCAACAACAAGTGGGGGCGAACCTTTGGGAGGTCAAGAAGATGCTGTTGCTGGCAACACCACGACTGCTCCAGGTGCTGAGCAAATTCCGGATGCAGGTATCACTTTTGGCAGAGAGACAACCACTGAGAACACACCCATACCGGGACAACAGGGTGGTCTGAATAATAATACCGTAAATGGTACAGATGGCAGTGCCCTTGAAAATCCGTTAAGTGAAAATATAACTAGCTTGACAGGAACCGCATCATAGCTTATATGCCATTTTTTATTTTGACTGATTGGCTATAGTGCATTTTCAATTCTAAAGGATGGCTAGTAGTTTGAAATCTAGGTCTGTATGAACACGTTCGCTTGGCACGCATATGTAAAATGCAAAATATATATAAAACATAACGACGTTATATGAAGCGTATGAGTGCGAAAAAAGACCTTAATATGGATTATAGCAAATATGACTTTAAAGATTCAACTGAGCTTTACGTTTACCTCAGCAAGAAGGGCCTTTCAAGGGGCACGGTCGAGGAAATTAGCAGGATGAAAGGCGAGCCAGACTGGATGAGAGAGTTCAGGTTAAGATCATACGATGTCTTCCTCAGCAAGCCTATGCCTAATTGGGGAGGAGATCTGTCCAAAATTGACTTTCAGAATATTTACTATTATGCCAAAGCATCAGAGAAGAGCAGCAAGAGCTGGGAGGACGTTCCAGAATCGGTAAGGAACACCTTTGAAAAGCTTGGTATTCCAGAGGCTGAGCGTAAATTCCTTGCAGGGGTAGGTGCACAGTACGAGTCTGAAACTGTTTATCACAATTTAAGGGAGGACCTACAAAAGCAGGGCGTAATTTTCGCCGATACTGACACTGCACTAAAGCAATACCCTGACATTGTCAAGAAGCACTTTGGCAAGGTAATCCCGCCAGAGGACAACAAGTTTGCCGCCCTTAATAGCGCGGTATGGTCTGGCGGCTCATTCATCTATGTCCCTCCAAACGTCAAAGTGGAGCTTCCGCTACAGGCGTATTTTAGGATTAATGC
>JBKPEN010000233.1:0-5869 GCA_046728425.1 Thermoproteota archaeon | reverse complement strand
CCAAACGTTGAAGATCTACGGAGCAAGATAACCCCGCGCTCGCGAGCACTGTGTATCATTAGTCCAAACAATCCCACAGGGGAAGTCTTTGATAAAAAGAGCCTTCAACAGTTAATAGACATTGCGACCGAACATGACCTTTATGTCATTTGCGATGAAATATATGATAAGATAGTTTTTGATTCCAATTTCACTGGCATAGGCAAGGTGGCCAAAGATGCGCCTGTTATATTGCTCAACGGCTTTTCAAAAGCCTATCTCATGACTGGCTGGCGTTGTGGCTATATTTGTCTGAACAATAGCTCTAAAAAGCTTGAAGGATTGCGTAATGATATACCCAAGCTTGCAAGAGTGCGAATAGCGGCCAATCTGCCTGTCCAGATAGCAGCGGTGCAAGCGCTTCGAGGATCTCAGGCACACATCTCCACAATGGTTAACAAGCTGAGAACAAGGCGCGATTATGTGGTCAAGCGCCTGAACGCAATGGGCATCCAATGCAAAGTTCCGCGCGGGGCATTTTATATTTTCCCACAGATAAACACTAAAGGCCGCTGGAAGGACGATCAGCACTTTGTAATCGACCTACTCAATAACACTGGCGTGCTAACCGTGCATGGCTCCGGTTTTGGCTCTACCTATGGGTCAGGCCATTTCAGGATCGTCTATCTGCCGCCAGAAGGAGTACTTGAAAAAGCAATGGACAAGCTTGAACGCTTCCTAAATACCAAATTATGAGCACAAGTATCTGTCTGACAGTAAAAAGAGTTAACCCTTTTGGAATACCTTAAGGGTCTTCACAGTTGTCATCTTTCTCTACTTTGCAAATGCTTTAAGCTTGCCTCTCATCTCCCTGTCTTTAGAAATGGCTGGATGGTATGGGTCTGCAAGTATGACTTCGTACCAAATATTCATGCCGTCCTTGTGGAGAAAGTATGAGCCAAGCACTTCAAGATTTGGGAACTTTTCGCCCACTCTCCCCTCAGCAACCTTGCGCATGCTGATGCCCTGCTTAATGTGGACCACACCTATGTGTTTAGGCCTTCTACCCGCAACGGGGCGCTGCTTTCTCATGCCACCTCTACCCACACGAGCTCGGACGATAATGACGCCCTGCTTTGCCTTATAGCCCAATCTCCTAGCTCTGTCAAGCCTGCTTGGTCTCTCTATCCTGTGGATAGTTGGCTCTGCTCTCCAGGCAACTGCCTTGAATTTAAGCTCATCAGAGTTCCCCTTCCACATTCTGCGCCATGTTTGGGCCATGTAACTATGCATTATATTATTTCTCCTAATTTCGGCCCCTTTATATGTCATATTACGCCACGCAGAATTTGAATTACCTTTTCTGCAATAACCCTAGAAGCAAGCTCTTGTGCTTCTTTTGTCTGTGCGCCAATGTGCGGTGTGCATACGACATTTGTCAGATTCATCAACTGCTTGTTGGTAGGCGGTTCCACTTCAAATACATCAAGTGCTGCGCCTGCTAGCCTACCACTCTTTAGCACTTCGTAAAGTGCATTTTCATTAATTACGTCGCCTCGTGAAGTGTTGATCAGGTACGCTGTTGGTTTCATTTTGGCCAGCCTCTCTGAATTAAACATATACTTTGTTTCCGGAGTTGCTGGTACATGGCATGTTACAAAGTCGGCGCTTTGCAGAAGTGTATTCAAATCTGTAACTATCATGCCAGTTTCGCTGATGAATTCTCGATTAATTGGAAATGGGTCGTAGCCTATTAAATTCATCCGCAGCGCTTTTGCCGTCCTACCGATATTGCGTCCAATGTTTCCAACACCAACAATGCCAAGGTACTTGCCTGACAATTGTGTGCCCATAAGGTCTTTTTTTATCCAGTTGCCGCGTTTCGTCTCTGCATCTGCCCTTGGTATGCTCCTTACGAGAGATATCATCAATCCGATAACAAGCTCGGCCACTGCTATAGAAGCAGCTTCAGGTGCGTTAATTACTCTGATGTTTTTCGTTTCAGCGGCCTTGATATCAACATTGTCAAGCCCGACTCCTACGCGGGCAATTATTTTGGCTTGGACAGCGGCGTCGATTATCTCCCTTGTGACCTTCGTTCTGCTTCTTACTACTAGAACATCGTAATCCTTAACTGATGATACCAACTCGGCTGGTTTGATGTCGGGTTTATAGTGGACTGTGAGCCCTGCATGCTTCATGCTGTCGATCCCAACCTGATCAATAGAGTCACAAACTAGCACATTGCCGCTGACTTGCACGGACCTTGGGAATTTTAGTGCTAATATATTGTTTATTGCCTGTGAAATATTTGTAATCGCTTCTGGTTAAGGATTTTTCATTTTCTAAATATAGCTGTAGTGATGATTAGACCTGCAAATACTTTTGCTCCAGGTTAGCTCCTAGATAAAGCAACTAGTGTCTCAGAAAGGCATCTTATTATTATAATTATTTATTATTATCCTTTCGAAGGAAGCCTTGGCGAACTCTTAAAACTATATCTTTGAAATACTTCTTCTTAAATTGTGGCTGTTATTATCATGATAGGCAGCAAAAGACCAAGCTATATTCTACGAATACAAAGAGATGAGTTTGAAAGACAGCTCTATGGCCAACGTGTACTCTATGTCAGCATAAAACGCGACTGGCTACATAATACGAAGCTATTGTTTATCAGAAACGCTGCATTCATTGGCTCTGGCATAATTGATAGATTTGTATCAATTGGCGAGCTAATGGAAGATGAGAAGAAGATATGTCTTGAAAACAACTATTATGGCAAAATTGAGTTTGCCAAATTGGTGCGATTCTATCCTTCAGTCGCATTGGAAGATACATCTGTTGCAGGCCAGAATATTCTGGGGCTGCACGGCGCCAGTCTGCCGCACTCTGAAGCTCTTCAAATTGACCGGCTTGCAAGGGCAAGGCTAATAGTATAGTGAGTCATTGTTGTCGATTAATTTATTACTGCCGATTTTTTAGTATTGCGCATTTGGCTATGTCGTTCAGGATTGACAAAGATTCTCTTGGCGAAGTCAAGGTTCCGTCTAGCGCTTACTACGGTCCTTTTACCGCTCGCGCAATCAGCCAGTACAAGGTGACTGGGCAAAAGGCCCATATCAACCTGATAAGAGCTTATGTGATGATCAAGCGCTCAGCAGCACTTGCAAACAACGAGCTCAAGGAGCTTAATGATGACAAGGCACAGGCTATAGTAAAGGCATGTGATGAAATATTAGCAGGCGATCTAATCGGTGAGTTCATAGTAGAGACAATCAACTCAGGCGCTGGAACTGCATTTAACATGAATACCAATGAAGTAATTGCAAATAGAGCACTAGAGATACTTGGTAAGAAAAAAGGCGAATATGAAATCATCAGCCCAAACGACCATGTGAATATGTCGCAGTCAAGCAATGACACCTTTCCAACCGCCATGCACATCTCGATCTTGGTAAACGCAATGGAAACCATTGCTTCGCTTGATAAATTGATTGCTTCTTTGCAAAAGAAGGCGAGGGAATTTGCCGGACTCATCAAGATTGGCCGGACTCACTTGATGGACGCAATTCCAGTTACACTTGGTGCAGAGTTCGAGCAGTATGCTTATTCACTCAAGCAGGCAAGTGCAAGACTTGTTCATGCAATGGATGGCCTATACTATATCGGCCTTGGCGGCACTGCGGTGGGGACTGGCGCCAATGCTCCAAGAGGCTACAGACAGCTTGTCATTCGGTACCTATCAAAGGTTTCAGGACTGGACTTGAAGTCCTCTGAGAACATGTTCTACTCCCTACAAAGTAAGTACGATGTGGCGAATTGTTCATCAGCTCTACGCAATCTTGCAATAGATCTCAACAAGATGGCGAATGATATTCGAATGATGGCCTCTGGTCCAACTGCGGGCTTTGCAGAAATTCTGATCCCGGCGGTGCATGCAGGTTCATCGATAATGCCGGGTAAAGTGAATCCATCCTTGGCAGAATGTCTTAACATGATATGCTTTAACATAATAGGAAATGATGTTTCAGTTGCAATGGCAGCCCAGGCAGGCCAGTTTGAATTAAATGTCATGCTACCAGGGATGCTGAAATGTGTCCTTGATTCGACTGACATGCTAAAGAACTTCTTGCCAATATTTGCAGCCAACTTGGTGGATGGAATTGAAGCAAATAAGGACCGATTGGAATCATACGTAGAGAAAAGCCCCATATTGGTCACATTGCTAAACCCCTATATCGGCTACCTAAAGGCAGCAGAAATATACAAAGAGTCGCTTAAGACCAACAAGAGCATTCGGGAGCTGGTTCTGAGCAAAGGATTGATGACAAAGGAACAGATTGACAAGGTGTTTTCAAAAGAAAATATACTTGGTGCTGACATCTAGCCTATTAGTCCTAATCTTGCTCAGTGATTGTAGGACAAACCTCAGCTCACAGCAATTTTCCTCTTCTGACAACCATAAACATATTTTATCACCACATTTACCCGTTATTCCCTGGAAGTTGAGCTTTAAAAAAGTGGAATAAGAAGCTTAACAACTCAAGTTTAAATAGACGCAATATGCTACTTATGTGAACGACCAAAGAAAAATTAGCAAAATGGCAAAATTCTTCAATATCATACACATTATTACTAAAGGAAGATTGTTTTTTAGTTTTTTTACGGGGTGATTGTTACCAAATCCATAACTAGGATTTCAACGATCTTGCGATTGGATATGACAAAAAGAGAGAGTGATAGCCATCACCTCAATCTTTTTCTTGATAACGCCATTAATGGCAATAGTAGTAGTATTGCAGGAAACATTTTTCGACAACTGAAGACTGTAGCAAGCCAAAGGGTAGCCGACATAGACTATGAACAACAGATAGCTAGATGGAACCAATACCAAGAGCTATTAGACAAGATAGACAAGAAATGCAGTAGACAAGTAGGCGTTAAGCTTTCTAGAAATGTAAGGCATAATGTAAAGACATTTACTGATGCGACAACAGCTGCGCTTGGCACCATCGCTCTGACAGCTTTAATGTCAATGTGGGGATCATTTACAACAAATAGCCTATATGGAATAATTGGCAGTCTTATAGCTCTGGGCTTTATTGGATGGCAGTCATTCATTAGGCTCCGTCATCCGTCAATAATCAATTTTAAGTGCTCTCCAGTTTTGAATATTGACGAATTTGCTTACATGCGTCAAGCAATAAAGGGTATTCCAGCAGTTGAACACGATCCAATAGTTAGGCTCCCAGTGGTAGAAATGGATATACCAAGAGCATGGCTTGGGCAGCAGGGTATGCTCAAATTTATGGAGAGTCTAAGTGATTTGAAATTAGAAGATGATGAGGGAAACAGTAGTGAGACAGATAAGGATCGCTTAGGAGAATAATAAAGAAAAAGAGATAAGAAACAGAGAAAGAGAATATGGCAATAGAAAGATGTGATAAATGTGGTAAGCCATTCATGAGCCAATCAGAAGTAGAGCGGCACAAGATGTATGAGCACCCGGTGCCAGTATCGCCTTTTGAGGAAAGAAGAAGATTTGCCTCTGATAGCAGCAAGAATAATGGTAATATGAAAATGGAAGATACACAGAAGATGACAAGTACTGTGACGAATGGCAAGAGTAACAGTAATAATAATAATGATACAACAATTGGCAGTGGACAAATAAGAAAAGTTCCATTTAGAACGGTTAGAGCTTAAAAAGAGATCAACCAATAAAGTATATGTACGCAAGCTCTGTTAACTTTGTATCGTCAGATTTCCGCTTAACACCAAGAATTATGCTTTCACGAATAACTTTTCAAGATGACTTTATGGAATAGCTGATATGGCAAAAACTGATTGATCTACATCTCTCTGACTTGCTGATGGCTTTGCTAGGTAC